>NZ_JAVJSQ010000019.1:300000-572594 GCF_040219335.1 Gimesia sp.
GAGTCGCGGACAGGCGTTGAGGCCCTTTCCGAAAAGTACTCCGATCATAGTCTGGCCGACCGCGTGTTTGACCTTGCCTGGACCCATGGGCACATTCTACTGCAACAGCTGAGCGCTTCGGAAATGGATGCGCAGGTTTATGGCCGACTGGCCAGTTCAATCCTATATGCTTCCTCTCTCCGGCGTGCCCAAAAGAGCATTCTCAGTCTTAATCGGCAGGGGCAATCCGGTCTCTGGGCATACGGGATCTCGGGGGACCTGCCCATTGTTCTGGTTCGTATTCGCGCTCATGAAAAGATCGAGCTTGTCAGGCAGGCTGTAAAGGCACACGCTTACTGGCGACTGAAAGGACTGGCCGTCGATCTGGTCATCTGGAACGAAGATGATTCGGTATATCGACAAAGTCTGCAAGACGAAATCGCCGACCTGATTGCGGCCAGCCCGGAAGCAGGGTTTTGTGATAAACCGGGAGGCATCTTTATCCGCAGAGTCGAACAAATGCCAGAGGAAGACCGCATCTTACTGCAGTCAGTAGCGCGCATTATTTTGTCAGACGACAGAGGCACTCTTCAGGATCAGGCCGAACGCTTCGTGCGAAATGAAGTCCCGATTCCCGATCTGGTTCCCGTTCGGAATTCGACAACACCACTGATTCCTGGAAACCATCCGCAATATAATCTGGCATATTTTAATGGCCTGGGTGGGTTCAGCCAGGACGGTCGCGAGTATGTAACCATTCTACCCGCTGGAAAAACAACGCCTGCTCCCTGGGCGAACGTGATTGCGAATTCGCAGTTGGGGACCGTTGTCTCGGAAGGGGGCAGTGCCTATACCTGGGCTGAAAACAGTCATGGATTCCGCCTGACTCCCTGGCATAATGACCCTGTGTCCGATCTCAGTGGCGAAGCCATTTATATCCGGGATGAGGAAACTGGGCATTTCTGGTCTCCTTCTCCCCTTCCGGCGCGGGGACAGCATACTTATATAGCACGCCATGGTTTTGGTTACAGTATTTTTGATTATACCGAAGACGGATTGACAACAGAGCTGTGTGTTTATGTGGCAACCGATGCACCAGTCAAATTCTGTAAGCTTAAAATCACGAATCGCTCCGGACGCCCAAGAAAACTCTCCGTGACAAGTTTCTGGGAACTGGTCCTGGGCGATTCACGCAGCAAAACGGCAATGCATATCGCGACAGAAAAAGATCCAATGAGCGATGCGATTCTGGCACGGAATGTCTATAGTCCGGAATTCAGTGACCGGGTTGCTTTTTTCAGTTGCAGCGAAACGAATCATTCCTTTACCGGTGATCGTACTGAATTCCTGGGCCGTAATGGAAATCTCAAGAAACCTCTTGCCATGCAGCGTGTGCGTCTCTCTGGTCGCGTAGGAGCAGGCTTTGATCCCTGTGCAGCAATTCAGGCTCCGTTGCAGCTGGCGGATGGTCAGGAGCGGATTATCACATTCACAAGTGGTGCTGCTTGTGGAACCGCAGAGACGAAGACGCTGGCACAGAGGTACCGGACTGTGGAAAGTGCCCATCAGGCGATTGAAGGCGTGTGGGATTACTGGAGTCGAACACTGGGCGTCATCCACCTGGAAACCCCCGATCCGTCAGTCAATTTTCTGACAAATGGCTGGCTCGTTTATCAGACCCTGGCCTGTCGCATGTGGGCCCGCTCTGGATTTTATCAATCGGGAGGCGCTTTCGGCTTTCGAGATCAACTGCAAGACGCGATGGCCCTGGTCTATTCCCAGCCACAACTCCTCAGAGAGCATCTGCTACGTGCCGCGGCACATCAGTTTCAGGAAGGAGATGTGCAACACTGGTGGCATCCTCCGGTGGGCCGAGGCGTGCGCACTCATTTCTCCGACGACTATCTATGGTTGCCCCTGGCAATCTGTCGCTACGTGAAAATCACAGGGGATACTGGAATTCTCACTGAAAGCGTACCATTCCTTACTTCACGTCCCTTACGTGAGGATGAGGAGTCGAACTACGATTTGCCAGAAATCAGTGATGAGATCGGGACTCTATTTGAACACGGATCTCGTGCCATCGAGAACGGCTTGCGTTTCGGTGAGCATGGCTTGCCGCTGATGGGCTGTGGTGACTGGAACGATGGCATGAATCTGGTCGGCGCAGCAGGACAGGGAGAAAGTGTCTGGCTGGGCTTCTTTCTGTATCATGTTCTTATCCAGTTTTCAGAGTTGGCACGAAAACAGGGAGAGGAAGCACTTGCAGAGCGCTACACACAGGAAGCAGGCCGTCTGCAAGACAATATCGAGCTGCACGGCTGGGATGGCAAATGGTACCGCCGCGCCTATTTTGATGATGGCACGCCACTGGGATCGTCTTCAAATAAAGAATGCCAGATCGATGCCATCGCACAGAGCTGGTCGATCCTGTCTGGTGCCGGTCCGGAAAATCGAACGACGGTCGCCATGCAAAGCGTTGATCGCCGACTGATTGACGACAACGATCGATTGATCCGGTTACTGGATCCTCCCTTTGACAAGTCAGATCTCAACCCGGGATATATCAAAGGTTATGTTCCCGGCGTACGGGAAAATGGGGGGCAATACACGCACAGTGCCATCTGGACTGTCATGGCGACAGCTGCAATGGGAGACAGCAGGCGTGCCTGGGAACTTTTTTCACTCATCAATCCAGTATCCCATGGATCGACACCGGAAGAAATTTCAGTCTATCGCGTTGAACCGTACGTCGTAGCTGCAGACGTATATGGAGTGGAACCCCATACCGGACGAGGCGGCTGGACGTGGTATACCGGGTCAGCCGGCTGGATGTACCGCCTGATTGTGGAATCTCTGTTGGGGCTGGAACTGGAAGTGGATCAGTTGTGTATCACACCTTGCCTGCCTGCTGACTGGACCACTTTTAAAATGCATTATCGCTATCGCGAAACCTTCTATCATATCACCATTCACAACAACGGCTCCGACGCAGAAGCCAGCCTGATGACTCTGGATGGTACCGAGTTGCCAGACCTGATCATTCCCCTTGTCGACGACCATGAAGACCATGAAGTTGTTATTACGGCCATTGCAGGCAAGTTTGACAGCAGTATTTATCTGAGTAAGTTCCACTAAAAATTCACAAAAGAGGGACTCTCTCTTCAGAAATTGATGGATCTTTCCCGAGTCTAATCAGGCACTTGAATTCAAGGTCTTTTTTATTTCTGAATGGCGAGTAAAAGATGTCTTTCTTTGGGCACTCAAGCAAAAATAATTGAGGAGTGTGTATCTCTCGCCTGTTCTTGACTCTCCTATGATTGCATCAATTATGCGAATATCTTCTTGCTCTTGGAGAAATGCTCCTTGTAAATTCAAAATGAAACCATTTTTCACACTACCAGACAATGTGCCACGAAATTTATGGTTAGGTGCTGAGGGAATCCACCATTCGGCATCAAGAATGATTTGATCATGAACTGAACTTGCATTTTTAAAGCCTGACATACGAGAAACTTTCAACAACAATAATTGGGCTTTAGTTTCGCAGGAGATTTAACTTACCACATATAAAGATCAAACCAACACTTCAAACTTCACACAAATTCAATTTCCCCAAACACGAACTCTCGAAAGTTGTCTTCATGGATCAAAACACAGTTCGTGCTTTCCGCCAGCTCAATGGCGCTCGCCGTGAATTTACTGTTGGTAACCACGGCACAGGCATGGCAGTTGTAATGCCGCATGCCGGTAAAGGCTTGCTGGATGGCGGAGTTGCTGACGCTGTGAAAGTAGCCTTTGACCTGCACCGCAATTCTGCGGCCTGCTTTTTCCACAATTAAGTCGACTCCCTGGTCACCCGTGGTATTGGTAGTCTGCGTCTGGTAACCCAGCAGCTGAAAAACACGCTCCAGGTACTGCTCGAATTCAACGCTTCGCATCGCACGCCAGTTCTCGTTGAATAACTGCTGGCACTGATATCTGGCTGAGGAAATTCGTTCCCGTTCTTTATTTTGCGCGACTAAATTCGCATTTAGTACCAATTCCTGTTCCAGCCCCTGTTGCAACTCCCCGATGCGGGTTTCTGTCTGAGTCGCTTTCCTGGTGAGTTGAGCCAGCTCGTTTTTCGTCTGCTCCATGAACTGCGGAAGCTCAGCGTCGGAAGGATACTTTGACAGCGCCAGGAGAGCCACGCAAGAAACAACAATCATCAGAACGGCAACCACCACACTCACGGGGCGAGAACCCGTCACCACATCAATCAAGATAAGTGTCACCAGTCCCAGTACAGGCGGAACGACGACCCAGGCGCCAGGCTCCCAGATGTGATACTGTTTCAGGCTGGCTCGATAGGTGCGGGCGGAATTGAAGTACGAAGTCTTCAGTCGGAGCGATTTCACTTTTGAAGTGAGTTCCTTAAGCCGAGTTCGCTCCTGTTTGAGTTCATGATGAAAAAAGCGTAATCGCTCTTCAGATTGTTCCAATGCTTCCTTGAGGGGGATACGTTCTGACTGAGCAGGAGGTGAGGTTGTATTATGCATGTGCGACTGAGCCCGAGATCAAAAAGTAAGTTATTGGCGAGCGTAATAACGCAGGGCGCATCACCGCAGAATCGGTTTCACACATTCTTCACAATCACGGTAAATGGCCCGGTATTACCTTAAATATAGTAGAGATTGTGTCCAAATGTGATCTTGTTTGCAAGTGTATAACACAATCGCAGTTTCCAGTTGAAATCAGCCCTTTCTTGATCGTTTTAACTGGCCAGGAACACGACTTCATACCGGCAACCCGCCTCTCGCGGACATACAGTAGAGTAAAGCACTGAAACGAGCACTCAAACCCACAGGACCAGCCTCATGTCCACCCAGCCACCCCCCGAACCACGGGTTCGCTTTCTCACACTCGTCCCCATCCTGGCGGTGCTGATCGCGCTGGGCTTTGTCTGGTACACGCGGAACAAGGCACCCCGCGTCGCCGCCGGTCAGCTCATTCGTGAGACCGGCGTCTATGCCGCACCCGGGGGGACCGCCGTGCTGACACTCCGTAAGTTGGAAGGTAACGATCGGATCAGCGTAGATGTCTCCGCCCAACCCGGCACCCTCGACGCCACGAGTGCCAGCTGGGAGATTGACGGCACACAGCCCTGGCTGTTTACTTTCGATGCAGACGACAAACTCTGGGGCTATTCTCTCGACCAGGGACCACACAGCGTGGGAACGACGCCGGCAGCGAACGCGTTTACCAGTATCGGCATTCACGGCGGCTGGGCCGACATTCCCGAACCCTTCCTGCAGGCACTGCCAACCGAATCACGCGACGTCTATAACGAATGGCGCGCCGGTCAGGCTACCACTGCCCCGTGACCGGTTGCTGACGCTTCCCTGGATTGCCCGTCAATCGTCATTGCTCTCCATGACTCCACCGTATACTATGAGTGGAAACTCTCTATCGGGCAGCAGACGCCGTCCGCAAGGAACAACATGATTTCAGAAAGTGATAAACCGGGCAGCGGTTGCGGTACAATGCTTCTCGGCTGTGCTGGCCTGTGTGTCGTCGGCCTGGTGCTGGTGATGTTCTTACTCAACTTGAGCAGTGATGAGAACGCCAACAGTAAACAGGGCCCCGGAAGTATTGAAGAGGAGTTTCCCGCGGGCACCGAGGAACGACTCCGGTTTGAAGTACAACAGGCGCTGAGTAGCGTCAAGGCGGCCAGGGTTACGCTTGAGAATGGTGAACTGAAGATTGTCATTACTGGAAAAGATGCCTCGCGAGCCGCCCCAACCGAAGCCGATTTCCAGATTGAAAATACCCGCATCCTGAAGGGGATCCATGAATCAGGCTTTAATGACTTTTCGACCATTGAGCTCATTTCATTTGTCCCGATATTAGATAAGTTCGGCAATGAGAAACTGTTAAACGTTTCAACGATGGTTTTTGACCGGCCCACACTCGACCAGATTAATTGGGAGAACTTCCGGCATGTCGATCTCACCTCAATTGCCGCTGATTTCTCATTTCATGAGGTCGTCAATCGGTCTGAGTGATCAAACTGAGTATGCCCGGCCTGTCAGATCTGCCAGACGAATCACGCGACGTCTATAAAGAGTGGCGCGCCGGTCAGGATACCGCTACCCCGTAACCCATCACCGGCGATTGATAAGTCAATCCTGTCCCGCTTTCGCCGTCGGCAGGCTTGGGTCTCTCCCCGCGGATCGAGTACAATGCCCCTTGCCACTTTTGAATTCTGATGACCGCCAACACAGAATAGCGCCGCGTATGTATGAGACTGCTACACTGGGATATCGCCTGCGACGCGATATGACCGCCAGCCTGGTGATTTTCCTCGCCGCCCTGCCCCTCTGTCTGGGTATTGCCCTCGCCTCGAATGCCCCCCTGATTTCCGGTTTGATCTCGGGCATCATCGGCGGAATCGTCGTCGGCTCACTGAGCCATTCGCAGACCAGCGTCAGTGGACCGGCGGCGGGACTGACAGCAGTCGTCGCTACACAGATCGCCCTGCTCGGCTCCTTCGAAGCCTTTCTGCTGGCGGTTGCCCTGGGAGGATTGTTGCAGGTGATCGCGGGCCTTTGTCGTGCCGGCTTCATCTCGATGTTCATTCCCTCCGGCGTCGTGAAAGGCATGCTGACCGGGATCGGCCTGCTGCTGATCCTCAAACAGTTGCCTTACCTGATCGGTCACGACGGTCTGGAGGCAAGCGGCTCACTGAGCGCTGCACCACAAAATCTGGGTCTCTATCAGAGCCTGGTCTCGCTCTCCGACCTCGACTGGCACGCGGGCGCGACTGTGATTGGGCTCCTCTCAGTGCTGCAACTGATCCTCTGGGATCGCATTCCCGTCCTCAAACGGTCCTCCATCCCTGGGCCGCTGATTTCCGTCGTCCTGGGAGTCGCCATCAGTCAGCTCTGGTTCAGTGGACTGGGCGCCGCCTGGCGGATTCCCAATCCGCAACTGGTTCAGGTGCCGGTCTTCAACAGCACCGCGGAATACGGGGCCATCCTCGTCTTTCCCGACTTTTCGCTGCTCACCGAGAGCAAGGTCTACATCGCGGCACTCACGATCGCGATTGTCGCCTCACTGGAGACGCTGCTCAATCTGGAAGCCGTGGACCGCCTCGATCCCCAGCAGCGGCACTCCCCCCGCAGCCGGGAACTGTTTGCCCAGGGGGTCGGCAATATCACCGCGGGACTGACCGGTGGGCTCCCCGTGACCTCGGTCATCGTCCGCAGTTCGTTGAACATCAACTCGGGTGGCCAGACGAAACTCTCGGCGATCCTGAACGGCGGCCTGCTGCTGGGTTGTTTCCTGCTGATCCCCCAGGTGTTGAATCTGATTCCGCTCGCCTGCCTGGCTGGAATTCTACTGGTCACCGGATACAAGCTGGCCAGCCCGGCCCTGATCCGACAGATGTACCAGGCCGGCCGCTATCAGTTCATCCCCTATTCTTGCACCGCCTTCTTCATCGTGGCAACCGATATTCTCACCGGTATCCTGCTGGGTCTGGCAACCAGCATCAGCTTCATTCTTTACAGCAACATGCGCTGCCCGCTGCATCGTGTCCTCGAAAAGCATGTCGGCGGCGATGTGTTACGCATCGAACTCGCGAACCAGGTCAGCTTTTTCAATCGGGCCGCCATCGAACGCGCCCTGCTCGAAGTCCCTCGCGACGGCTTCGTTGTCATCGATGGTCGTAAAACCGACTTTATCGACCCGGACGTCCTCAGCCTGTTACGCGACTTCCAGAACATCACCGCCCCCGCGCGGGGTATCCGGGTGAGTCTCCAGGGATTCCGCGAACGCTACGAACCGGCCGGTGAAATTCAGACGATCGATTATTCCCAGACGGAACTCCGCGGACAACTCTCTCCCGATGATGTCTTACGCCTGCTGATGGAAGGCAATCAGCGATTCCGCGCCGGTGTGCTCACCCGCGGAGAATCGCGACATAATTCCGCGGGGGAACCTTACGCTCAGAATTCTTTCGTGACGATTCTGAGTTGTATCGACTGCTATATGCCGGTGGAGTCGATCTTCGATTTGAGGCCCGATAACGTCTGCAGCGTGCAGGTTGCCGGCAACGTAATTGATATCGAAGTCGTCAATAACCTTGAATACGGCTGCATCCTTTCCGGTACCCCGCTGCTGCTGGTTCTGGGACACACCCGCTGTGGTGCTATCCGGGCCTCACTGGAACAGCAACAACCCGGACTCCCGGAAGACAGAGGCAATAACCCGCACCTGAACCAGGTCGTCAATCTGATATCACAGTCGATTCATGACGAGCCAGACAGCGGAGCATCTGCAGATTCCCCGGAGCAGAATGCGCTCTCCTCAACGCAGGTCAGTCACCGGAATGCCTTGCGCGCCGTCGCAGCCATCCTGTCCTCCAGCGACCAGATCCGCGAACGCGTCCAGGCCGGCACACTGGGAGTCGTCGGAGCCGTCTACCACGACGACACCGGCGTTGTCGAACTCCTGAAGGAAGAACTACCGCAGGGCTGATATTACCAGTATCGTTCAGCAGGCAAAGTATTTGACCGCGAATCCTTCCCCTCTGTTATACTGGAGGAAACAAACCCGATAAATTCTGTTTATGACGTATGACCATGAGTAATCACCCCGCGTGGATATTAATCGGAGCTGGACTCTTCATCGCCGCCATTGGTCTGTTCTGGCTGCTCGGACCCTCGCTGCCCTGGATCGGAAAACTGCCCGGCGATATTGCGGTTGAACGGGAAAACGTCCGCTTCTATTTTCCCCTGACGACCTGCATCCTGCTCAGTTTATTGCTCACGGGAATCGTCTGGGTGATCCGCTTCTTCACGAAGTGATGTTTCACTCTCGGAAGCAGGCCTGTGACGCGGACGGCGTCGCTCGTCGTCTTCCAGCATGCGGAACGCCGGCGTGTCGAGGTCATCGTATTGACCACGTGACACCGTCCACACGAACGCAATGACAGCGGCCAGCGCAAGCAGAATGGCAACCGGGAGTGCGATATACAATACGCTCATGCATGCGTCTCCCGGAAAGAACGGTTCATGAACGATAGAACCAGCACCGTCAACGAACTGATGGGCATCAGCACCGCCGCGATCAGCGGATTGATCAACCCATCCAGCGCCAAGCCCGCGGCCAGTAGATTGTAGGCCAGCGAGATCAAGAGGTTCCGTATGATAACCTGGTTCGTCATCCGAGCCCCGTCGATCAACTCCCGCAGCGGACTCAAGCCGGGACGATTGAGATAAACGTCAGCGACCTGCAGGCTGGCTTCGGCTCCTCCATGGACGGCAATTCCGACCGAAGCAGCTGCCAGGGCAGCGCTATCGTTGACGCCATCTCCCACCATGACGGTCAATTCGTGGGGCGTGGATTGATGAATGATCTGCAGCTTCTCTTCCGGCAGAACGCCTGCATGTACAAACTCAGGATCGATGTCGAGCTGCCGGGCGATCGGATTCACAATCTCCTCATGGTCGCCCGAGAGAATCCCGATCGACCAACCGGCCGCCTTCAGGTGATCCAGCGTGGCACGCGAATCGGGGCGCAAGCTGTCGCCGATGCCACAGACCGCCTCCAGTTCGCCATCGACGGCAATCAGAACCGTCGTCAGTCCCTGGGCACGACAGTCAGCAATGCTCTGCTGATACGTTGCAGGAATGCGACAACCTTCCAAAGTCAGTAACGCCTCGGTGCCGATCAGCAACTGATGCCCGCTAACAGTACCGTTGATCCCCTGGCCTGGTCTGGCCTGCACATCTTCAGGCGCCGGTAGATCAGGCAACGCACCTCCGGTCTGCTGTTCAATGTAGCCCAGTATCGCCGACGCAATCGGATGGACAACCTGCTGTTCGAGGGCTGCGATCTCGCGGAACTGACTCTGCTCTCCCTGCCAGACCTGCACCTGCATTTTACCGGTAGTCAGAGTCCCCGTTTTATCCAGCCACAGAAACCCGGGTCGGGCCAGTTTTTCGACCGCGTCTCCGGAATTGATCAGAATCGCTCGTTTCGCTGCTTTGCCCTGCGCGACGGCCAGTGCGAGCGGAGTCGCCAGACCCAGGGCACAGGGACAGGTGACGATCAGCAGGGAGATCGCGTTCGCAACCGCGACATTCGCCCCGCTCGACCACCAGAGCCCCAGGCAGAGGAGCGACAACAGGATGACCGTGATCACGAACACGCCGGCAATCCGGTTGGCAAGTTCGATCAGCGGGAGTTTGGAACTGACACCCAGTTCCACCAGGTTCATCAGACGTCCAATCCGAGTCTGTTCGCCTACGGACTGCACCTGCATCCGCAAGGGAGAAGTCAGGTTGAGCGTGCCCGCGGTTACCTCTCCGCCGGTCAGCACTCTGCGGGGCCGCGACTCCCCGGTCAGGATCGATTCATCAACTGACGAGTCGCCGGAGAGAATGACACCGTCTGCAGGAATTACGTCACCAGCGCGAACCTCCACCTCGTCTTCCACCTGCAGCACCTCAATCGGTACAGTCAGCACCTCAGTTCCGGTGACGAGACGTGCATGGCGGGGCGTGAGGTTTTTCAGGAGCGAGAGCTGGCTCAACGCATGGTGTTGCTGTCGGAACTGAATGTAGCGGCCAACCAGCAGCAGAAAGATCAACACGGTCAGCGAGTCAAAATAGATCTCTCCACTACCCCGAATCGAATTAACCAGCCCCGCGATCCCACCGATGGTAATGCCCAGAGCGACCGGCAGATCAATATGTGGAATCCGCGTCTTCAGCGCGAGCAAAGCGCCTTTGAAAAAGATCTGACCGGGCCAGAAGATCGAGACCAGTGCCAGCCCGGCGCTCGTCCAGCGAAACAGATTCAAGTGTTCGGCAGACATGCCGGTAAACATACCTGCGTATAGGGCAAATGCGATCAGCATAACATTCCCGGCACAGGCACCAGCGATCCCCAGGCGAATCAGGTGTTTCCGGTTTTCCAGGCGATAGAGTCGCTCGGTTTCGTTGGGTTGAGCCGGGTGCGGTCGGTAGCCAAGCCGATCCAGCGTGCGGGCGATTTCGGACAGCGCGACGGCGTCCGGATTCCAGAAACAGTCCAGTGTCGCGGTGGTGAGATTCACCCGTGCATTGATCACACCGGGCAGGAACTCGGGGAGTTTTTCAATTACAAACACGCAGGAGGCACAATGAATGCCTTCCAGGTGCAGCCGAATCCGATTCAGACCGGAATCCAACTGGTGGGCGTAAAGCTCCAGGAACCGGGGGTGGTTCATCTCCTCGTAGGTCAGTTCCGATGGGCCCGCTGTTTTAGCTTCCGCAATTTCCTCCAGCAGACGCGGGTCCATGTCCTGCAGTATCGCATAGGCGACTTCGCATCCCGCGCAGCAGAATTCCGGTCCGGAGCTGTGCTGACGCGATATAGGAATCGGCAGGTCACAGTGAATGCAGGTCCCCTGCCCACTTGACTGAGCTGTTTCGCTTCCGTCGATCTCATCGATCACCGGCGTGCGTTCAGGTTGGGAACGGGGACTGTTAATCGGAATCACCTCGACGGCAACAGGGGAACGGTTGCTCTTTGAGCTGCTCTAATTGTTCTGTCTGGGAAGGCGATTCCAACTGTTGGTGCAGAGCCCCCATATCTGCCTGCGCCCGCACGCCCATCGTAAAGATACCACTGATAATTAACAGGCTGGCAATGAGCGTGTTACCCAGAGTGTTCCATTTCCTTGGAAACCAGCGACTGGCCAGACTGGCGAGTGACAGCGCTGGTATTGTTCCCAGCCAGAAGGCGACCATCGTCAGTCCGCCGAGCAACGGTGTGCGAGCACTGACCGCCAGCAGCAGAAACGCGTATAACCAGCCACAGGGGAGGCAGGCCGTCATCAGACCGATGGACAGTGGTCGTAATACGTGCGGCAGTTGATGCACGCGTTTCACGAACTTCGTAAACACCCGGCCTACACGCGCTGTACCAAAATGGGGAATACTCCCGGTACGATAAATGGTCACCAGTGAGAACAGGCCAAACAGAATCATGCCGGCACCGGTTACCAGTGCCGCCGCCTGTTGCAGACCAGCCAGTTGACCACCCGATTCCATCAGCCAGCCCAGGCTGCCTGCCACGAGGCCCAGTAGTGCATATCCCAGCAGACGGCCACAATGATAGCAGCTTTCGTAAATCAGGGAAGAATGCGCGCCTGATTCAGGGGAGCGATTCGTCGCCAGCAGCATCAATGGTCCACACATGCCGACACAATGTCCGCTGCCGGCTATGCTGGCGACGAAGATGGTCGCCAGGAGTGGAATGATCGTCTGCAGGTCTGACATACTTTGTCCCGCACTTCGGTTAAAGTTGGTGATTTCTTGAGTTGTTGGCAGGTGTAGTCGCTACGGCCTGAAATTCTCCCGAATCTTTCAGACGAAACTGTTTCTTCTCCTGGAAATGACGGGGGTCCCCGGCGGTCTTCAATGAGAGTTCCCACAGTCCGGAACGCTGCAGCGGCGCGACGGCCGTGTAGTTGCCGGGCCCCTGTTCTTTAAAACGGAGCTTGAAGACATCGCCGCCTCGTGCGTGGTGAAAAATCTCTCCACTCAACTGACAGCCGCTGACGGGCTTGCCGTCTGGTCCTGCCAACTGGATGGTCAGCAGCCGTTCGCCCATCAGTCCCTGCGGTTTGCCCAGGTCAAGACGCGTCGTCCACCCCAGGGCATCACTGGCTGCCTGGCGCTCCCGCTGTTGATCCCAGGAGATGGCTTGTTCGTAGTAGCCTTCGACAATCACATTCGAAGGATCGCTGGTCGCCAGGAACACAGCAACGCCCGAGAGCACGATCTGCAGACCGAGGAAACCCAAGATAACGCCGCCCCACTTCCAGCGGGCCAGGGTTTCTGCGGACTCGTCATTCTCAATGTTTTCGGGTTCGTTGGTTACGGGCCGAGAATCTGACATGTGACCCTCCTTTCATCTGCCTGGTTTTGTGACTGAATCGAGAGCTCAACTTCCCGCAAGCCTGCGACAAACGATTTGCGCGGCGCCGATACCAGCATGGGGATAGTCTTGGTATCCCGTGCTTTGAGCTGGGGAGAACCGATCAGTTCCATGGTAACATCGGGGGCGTCGAGTACTTTGATTGTGTATTCATCCGGTTGATCCGTGCGGTTGACCAGCTTCAACTGCAGGTTGTTCTCAACCTGGTCGTCTTCGGTCACGATAAAGGGATTGCCATAATTACGCATGATGGTGATATCGAACGATTTCTTGTTCAGCAGTGTGATGGTAAAGGCAGAGACCGACAACAGCAGCAGTAAAGGATAGATAATCACGCGTGGCCGCAGTTTCTTCGTCGGCTGACCATCGATTTCATCCTGGCAGGAATAGCGGACCAGACCCAGCGGACGATCGACTTTGACCATGATTTCGTCACAGGCATCCATACACTGCGTGCAGTGCAGACACTCCATCTGCAGACCATCGCGAATGTCAATGCCGGTAGGACAGGCCTGCACGCACTGGCCACAGTCGATACAGTCCCCCTTGGGAGTCGGATCCGTTTTACTGATCTTACCTCGCGGTTCGCCCCGCTGGGGATCATAACTGACAATCAGCGACCGTCTATCCAGCAGTACCGATTGAAAACGACCATAGGGACAGGCAATCGTACAGAGCTGCTCGCGGAAAAACGAGAAGTTAAACATCATCAGAACGACCGTAGAGGTCATCACCAGGAACCCGGTAGGATGCGTAAACGGCGACTGACGTACCCAGTGCTGCAGCTCACTCACGCTGACGAAGTAAGCCAGGAACGTATGCGCTAATATCATGGAGATAATCAGGTACGCACCATACATCATGACCCGTCGAATCAGCGGGACCGGTTTTCGGGGCTTACCGCCATGACCGGTGGTGCCACAGAACAGGCGTTCGATGGGACGGTAAACGAATTCCAGATAAATCGTCTGGGGACAGGCCCAGCCACACCACACCCGGCCAAACAGTGCCGTCAGCAGGAAGATTGACAGGAAGACCGAGATCATGAAAAAGGCAAGCAACAACGTATCGGTCGGCAGGAACGTAAACCCGAAAATTGTAAATTCCCGTCGGGTGATATTCAGAAAGATCGCCGGCCGCGAATTGACCTGCAGATGAGGCAGGACAATGAACAGCACAATCAGGAAGTAGCCGACAATCCGCCGGCGATTCCAGAATTTCCCCTTGAACAGCCGGGGATACATCCAGCGACGTGAACCGTCTTTTTCCAGTGTGGATAAAACGTGCTCTTCGGGTTCCAGGACTTGGTCACTCATCAGGGTTCACCATATCACATTCTTTTAAAACTTCTCAAGACTCCGGCTGTTTTGTGGCAGCGTCCTGCTCCGCCTTAGGGGCAGATTCAGTATCAGACTTCCCCTCCGCGGCAGCGGGCGCTTGCCAGGGGCCGATTTTTTTGGCATTCGGTTCAGGTGGCTTCCCGGTTCCTTCCGGTAGAGACCCCTGCAGACTGGCTACATAGGATGCGACCAGCACGATTTCGTTGGGATGCAGTCGGTTTCCCCAGGCGGGCATTGCCTGACCGTTGGCCCCCTTTTCGACCACCGTGGCGATGTCACCGATCTCTTTGACGTGAATCCAGTAATCATCGGTCAGATTCGGGCCGACTTTTCCTTCAGCTTTCTCTGCATGGCAGGCCACGCAGTGCATCTGAAACACACTTTCACCCACCTTGAGCCATTTCGGGTCATCCTTGTATTTATAGACTGTCGCTGAATTCAGCTGCAGTTCACCGATTTCTGCGAACTGCAGCCGCAGGTTGTCGGCGACTTCTTCTTTGTACTGATCGTAGATCGACCGACCGGGAACGCCGGATTCATAGTAGAGCCAGTAGGGAAACGCAAAAAAGATGCATCCCCAGAACAGCATGATCCACCAGCCCGGCATCGGGTTATCGTATTCCTGAATTCCGTCGTAGTTATGTGTAGTTAACTGGTCTTTTTCAGACATCATTGTCTCCGAATCTGGTTAGTCGTCCGAAAGCGGAATTTCTGATTGATGTTTAATCTCTGCTTTGCTGGTCAGTGCGACCTTGATACCCACCAGGGCGAACGCTACCAGGAACAGCACGAGTGCGATTTCGGCACAGAAATCATAATTTAACAGACGCATGACTTCTTTGATCATGATAATTACCTCGTTGACGCTGGTTCTGCCTGCGCGGTCTTATTATCGGCCGCAGGCGCGGGTTCAGCGGATGGATTCGGGGATTTCGGAGTCTTGAACAGGTCCGTTCCCAGACGCTGCAGGTAGGCGATCAGCGCGACGACCTGTTTGTCTTCCAGGCCCGAGGGCCCTTTCTGACGTTCAATGTCATCAGCGATTGCTTTCGCCTGTTTCTTCGCGAGTGCGATGGAATCGCTCAAGGCGGCTTTGTCATAAGGTGCTCCCAGGTAGGAAGCAGCCCAGACGCGGTCCGGAATCGTCTTGAAGTTCAACTTGCGTTTTTCCAGCCATGGATAGGGTGGCATGATCGAACCTTTGGTCATCTTTTCCGGATCGCGGAAATGAATCAGATGCCAGAGGTTGGACTGCTTGCCCCCTTCGCGTGCCAGGTCGGGACCAATACGACGCGAACCCCACTGGAATGGATGGTCATAAACGAATTCACCCGGTTTGGAATATTCACCATATCGCTTGGTCTCTGCCAGCATGGGACGAATCATCTGCGAATGACAGTTGTAACAACCTTCCGCGACGTAGATATCCCGTCCGGCTAACTCCAGTGGTGTGTAAGGTGTCACCGTCGCGATGGTCGGTACGTTGGACCGGATCAGGAAGGTCGGAATGATTTCGAACAGCGATGCAGCCACCACAGCGATGATCACCCAGATGGTCATCAGGCGGGGGAGCCGTTCCCAGCGACGGTGCCACGCGAGTTGCTCGAACACATCCAGCTTCTTGGCGACTTCCAGCACGCCCGACAGGCGAGACTTGGGAGCCGGGTCGTCATCGTAATGCGGTTCCAGCGCGGGAGCGTAATGTTCAACTTCTTCGTAGTTCGCAGGACGTCTTTTCCAGGTCTGGAAGAAGTTGTAGCTCAGCAGCAGTGCCCCGGAGAGATAAACCACCCCGCCGACTGCGCGGATCAGGTATAACGGAATCAGCACGCGAACCGTTTCTACGAAGTTGGGATAAGCCAGCTGACCGGTATCGGTAATGGCCCGCCACATCAGTCCCTGCGTCAGCCCCGCAACGTAGATCGGGAAGATATACAGCAGGATCCCCACGGTTCCCAGCCAGAAATGCAGGTTTGCCAACCGCGTGCTGTAGAGTTCGGTCTGGAACAGACGTGGCAGCAGCCAGTACATCATGCCGAAAGTCATGAACCCGTTCCAGCCCAGTGCGCCCGCATGTACGTGGGCGATGGTCCAGTCGGTGTAGTGTGACAGAGCATTCACAGATTTGATCGACAGCACGGGACCTTCAAAAGTCGACATCCCGTAAAAGGTGATCCCGACCACGAAGAATTTGAGCACCGGATCGGAAGTCACTTTCTGCCAGGCCCCGCGCAGGGTCAGCAGTCCGTTGATCATCCCGCCCCAGGAAGGCATCCAGAGCATGATCGAAAACAGCATGCCGAGGGTCGAAGCCCATTGAGGCAGCGCCGTGTAGTGCAGGTGATGCGGACCTGCCCAGATATAAATGAAGACCAGCGACCAGAAGTGCAGAATACTTAACTTGTATGAGAAGATCGGTCGGTTTGCCGCCTTGGGCAGGAAGTAATACATCAGCCCCAGGAACGGCGTTGTCAGGAAGAAGGCCACCGCGTTATGCCCGTACCACCACTGCATAAAAGCATCCTGCACTCCGGCATAGACGGAATAGCTCTTGAACAGGCCAATCGGTACGACCAGGTTGTTGAACACATGCAGTAGCGCGACAGTCACAATCGTGGCGATGTAGAACCAGAGGGCTACATACATGTGCCGTTCGCGTCGACGGGCCAGTGTCATAAAGAAGTTCACACCAAAGAAACCGACCCAGACCACGGCGATCGCCAGGTCGATAGGCCATTCCAGCTCGGCGTATTCCTTACTCTGCGTGATGCCCAAAGGCAGAGTAAGTGCGGCTGCCAGGATGATCAACTGCCAGCCCCAGAAATGCAGACGCGACAACATGTCGCTCCACATGCGGGCCCTGCACAGACGCTGCGTCGAATAATAGACGGCGGTGAAGATGGCGTTGCCGGCAAAGGCAAAGATGGCTGCGTTCGTATGCAGCGGTCGCAGGCGGCCAAAAGTGATGAAGTCTAGCCCCAGGTTCACGGAAGGAAACGCGAGTTCGGTCGCAATAACGATCCCCACCAGAAAGGCGACTACTCCCCACACCAGTGTCGCCAGGGCAAACATCCGGGAAATCTGGTCATCGTAAACAAACTTTTCCAGATTACTGTCCTGAGTGGCGTTTTCTAAAGTCGTTTCAGCCGACACGGTTGCTCCTCTGCTCCTGAAAACAATGCGAACGCTTGATTATAATTGATAGATGTCTATGAGAACTACATATCTGAAACATGGGCAAAAAAATAACTGCCCTGAAACAGGCGTCTCTGTGCTTTAGTTTAGATGTTTGACCTAAGTCCTTTGAGGGGAATGCCTCACATCTGTTCGTGGCAAACAGCACAACCCCGTCAGTGTGAAACCTTGCGGTTGTCGATTTTACTTTTTTATGAAATTCGTTCCAGAATATTTTTCGACCTCACGCGCGAATTCTATGAGTGGCGAAATAGAAATAACAGATATAAATGTCGTATTTGGTGTCGAAGTCTCACGAAAAAGAAAAATCGCATTCGACAGATTCGGTTTTTCTCATAATCGATAATCAAGGATTCAAGGAAATAGAAATGGATATCAAGCTGATGTGTGGTGCCGGGGTGGCACTGCTCTTCAATCTGCTGACTGTATCGACTCAAGCTGACGAGCCGACACTCTTCGATTCACCCGATATTGAGCTGGTAAGTGCATCTGCAGAACCTGCTGAATTACAGCTGTCGGGGGCAGAAACGGAAGTTGGCGTGACACCGGATGCCGTCTTTACCGCGTATGAAGTCATTCCAGAGGCAGCCCCCTGCCAGACCTGCCAGTCAGATTGTGGCTGTCAGCAGTTCTGCCAGTGCGATTCCTGCCAGGGCTGCACACTCTGCGACCGCATTCCCCTGCTCAACCGTTTTCCCAGTGATCCCTGCTTCAAACACTGGGTGATGCCCGTCAGTAACCCTGTCTGGTCAATCGACCCACGTTCCCTGACCTACGTCCGTGGTGTGTTCGTCAATCAGATGATCGACTCGCAGACCCCCGTACTGGGAGCCGGCGACCTGCAGGTTTATGCTCTGCAGCTGGGAATCGCCTTAAATGAGCGTCTCTCGATCATCGCTGTCAAAGATGGATTCAATACGTTACAGACACGCGGCGTCGGTAATGCACACGGCTGGGCTGATATTGCCGCTGGTGTGAAATATGTGCTGATCCGGGATGTCGATAATCAGTTCCTGCTCTCCACCGGGATTATCTACGAAGCCCACAACGGCAGCACCCGTGTCTTTCAGGGGAACGGCCAGGGCATCTGGAACCCCTTCCTGACCGGGGGTAAGGAACTGTGCAACGGCGGACACTTCATTGCCAACGCCGGTTTCCATCTCCCTGCAGATGACTTCGATAATTCCACCTCATTCTGGTACAGCCTGCACTATGATCATCCGCTGACCGAAAAACTCTCCGCTCTGGCCGAAATGAACGGCATCGTCTACACGAAAAGTGGTGGTGCTCTGCCGGTCAACTTCGAAGGGGGCGACTGGATCAACCTGGGCTCATCAAACGTAGCGGGTAACGATGTGATCACCATGGCCTTTGGTGCTGACTACAAAATCAACGAGTGTCTCTCGTTTGCCGGTGTCTGGGAATTCCCTGTGACCGAACGCAAAGATCTGCTCGACAGCCGTACCACGGTTACACTCACACTCACCTTCTAATTACGATAACAGTGATTACATAAGCGCCAGATATACCGGGAAAGGAGGTCCTGTATCGCATTAACGGACAATAGACTAGTTTAAACGACAGCAGGTTCGCAAATGGGGGGTCATTTGCGAACCTGTTTGTTTGCGCTTGTCAGTATTGTCTCTGTGAAATCAGGCGAACAGATCGTGGACGATGCGACCTTCCACATCGGTCAGGCGGAAGTCGCGACCCGCGTGTCGGTAGGTCAGCTTTTCATGATTGATTCCCAGCAGGTGCAGCAGCGTGGCGTGCATATCGTGCATGTGGACCTTGTTCTCAACCGCTTCATGCCCGAATTCATCGGTCGCCCCAAAGGAAAAACCAGGTTTGACACCGCCGCCACACAGGAAGTGAGTAAAGCCTTTCGGGTTGTGATCGCGACCATCGGCCCCCTGTTTGAATGGGTTACGACCGAATTCGCCTCCCCACCAGATCAGAGTGTCTTCCAGTAGCCCGCGCTGTTTCATATCAGCGATCAACCCCGCGACCGGCTTGTCGGTTGCCCGGGCGTGGATCTCGTGCTTCTGAATTTTGCTGTGCTGGTCCCAGCGGGGTGTATTCGCATTGTCGGAATAGTTGACCTGAATATAGCGGGTCCCCGCCTCAGCCATTCGACGTGCCAGCAGGCACTGACGTCCAAAGTCGTCGGTCGCTTCATCACCAATGCCGTACATTTTGAGCGTCGCCGGAGATTCCTCAGACAGATCGGTCAGTCCCGGAGCATGTTGCTGCATGCGGAACGCGAGTTCGAACGAATTGACAACCGCCGCCAGTTCATCATCTTCCCGATAGGACTGTAGCTGGTCGCGGTTCAGAGACTGCAGTAATGCCAGTTGCTGACGCTGCTTCCTCAGGGGAACCTGACCATTGGTGATATTGTTAAAGCGGGCCTCACTGGCGGGCTGCCCTGCTCTCCCCAGTGCCGTTCCCTGGTAATGCGAAGGCAGAAAAGCATTGGAGTAATTGCGCGGTCCACCGTTCCCATAAGAGGGAGATATTGTAATGAAGCCGGGAATGTTTTCGTTTTCCGTTCCCAGACCATAGGTGATCCAGGAGCCGATCGAAGGCATGATCAGATTCGTCGTCCCGGTGTGCAGAAACAGTGTACTCGGACCATGGGCGACTCCATTCGTGTGCATACTGTGAATGAAACAGAGGTCATCCACGTGACGTCCGATTTCCGGAAACAGATCGGATACCCAGTGCCCGCTCTCCCCGTACTGACGGAATTTCCAGGGGGACTGCATGATCTGTTCTTTGCCGTAGGTCCCTGTCTTGGCGATGCTGCGGGAATTCTTGAATTCCATTTTCTCGCCGTTTTTCTCTTCGAGCAGCGGTTTGTAATCGAAAGTATCGACCTGACTGGGGCCCCCCTGCATAAAGATAAAGATGATCCGCTTGGCCCGGGCCGGGAACATCGGCTGCCGGGGTGCCAGTGGATTACCTGTAATGGGACTGGGCGTATTCCCCCGTGCCTGGGAAAGCATTCCGTTCAGGGCCAGCGCTCCGAAACCGCAGGCGGAAGAACGCAGCAGTTGACGTCGTGTCACAGGGTTATATTGAACTGACATGGAATCACTCCAGGTTCGTTATTGAATGTAGCGAAAATCAATACAGGCAATCATGGTCTGGCAGAAGGCGGTCCAGGCTTCGATCTGTTCCGAAGCAGTTTCTGTCTGCGACAGTTCCAGGAATCGCTCTGCATTTGCCTTCTCTGTTGCGTATGGCAGACGTCCCAGCATGATCCTGAATAAGGCGTCAATGCGGGCTGACTGATCGGCGGGATAGTCGTGATTCACGCGCCGAGCGATCTGCTCGGCCTGCTGCATCACGAAGGGGTTATTCATCAGATACAGCGCCTGTGTGGACAGAGTACTCGTATTCCGGCGTCCTACGGACAGATTGGGATCGGGGAAATCAAACACTGCCAGCAGTTCGTGTAGACGATTGCGGAATACCGGGATATAGACACTGCGGTAATTATTTTTGAACTCGTAACCGTATTCTGATTTCGTACCGGGGCGGACCGTCTGATCGTGCTGCTTAAGGTCGAGGTCACCACTGACAAACAGGATCGTGTCGCGAATCGCTTCGGCATCCAGGCGACGGTGGTTTTGATGAGTGAGCAGGCGATTGTCCGGATCGGCAGCACGCTGTGCAGCCGTGGAATGACTCGAGAGCCGATAGGTTCGCGACAGAACGATTTCACGAATCAGGGCTTTGGTTGACCAGCCATTTTCGATCAGACGCTGTGCCAGGTAGTCGAGCAGTTCGGGGTGCGAGGGTGTTTCTCCCCGTATTCCAAAGTTATCCACGGTTCGCACCAGTCCGGCACCGAACAGATGCTGCCAGACGCGATTCGCATACACGCGGGCGGTCAGTGGATTCTCCGGGCTGGCAACCCATTCCGCCAGTTGCAGACGCCCACTGGCATCAGCGGGAATCACCGGGGCCGACTCAGTCTGGGCGACTGTGAGAAATCCACGAGGGACCTTCTTACCCAGTTGATGCACATTCCCGCGAATCAGCAGATGATAATCACCTGGTTCCTCCCCTTCATAGACCGACATGATTTCCGGTACTTCCGGAGGCGCGTTCTGCTTGCGTTCTGCAATCTCATCTCGAATGGATTTGATTTTACGCTGCGTGGCTTTGATCTTACTTAAGGTCTGCTCGTATTGGGGATTGATTTCCGGTTCTGTTTCGCTGGCAGAGGCGCTGACGGGAATCGACACGAAACGGATGGCATCGACAATCACGTAGCCATCGGTGCCTTCATTCGAGACAACAATTTCTTCTTCCTCTGTTCCCCGGAAGTCAAATTTACCCAGAGAGGCGAATGTGCCGTCCGTCGGTTGTACCCGCTGGTTGACATACACTGTCTGCTGACCGGTTGCGGTCTTAATGGTGACGGGCACACGCGAAGCGCGGGACTCCGCCGAGTTGTAAGCCAGCTGCACATCGTAACGCCCTGACTTGAGCTGTCGTGGCGTGAATGTGACCAGCTTTTTGCCTTTGGCCTGTTGCTGGTCGTGGATATAGCCTTTGCCGATGAAGTCTTTATAGAACGTGGATTGCTTCCAGTCTCCCACCAGGGTCGCGGAGGAATCATCGAGTGTGATCGTATTCAGTTCCGCCTTCAGTTGTTTCAATTCTTTCTGGCTGGCCTTCTGCGCGGACGTGAGTTGTGCCAGGGCTTTCTCATACTCGATTCGCGCCTGTTCCTGCTGTCCCGGTAGTGGTAACGGACGCTTCGTCCAGCCGGAAACATTACCGGGGGTCAGCACCTTGGTACTGCGGAGAATGCCGGCCAGGGCGTAATAATCGGAAGCGGGAATGGGATCGAACTTGTGATCGTGGCAGCGGGCACAGCCGAGTGTCATCCCAAGGAACGATCGACCGATGGTCTGAATCTGCTCATCGATCACGTCCATCCGCAGTTGTTCTTTATCCTGCTGTTCGTAATTGGTCGGTCCCAGCAGCAGAAAGGCGGTCGCGATGAGTTGGTCCTGGCGTTCGCGGAAGTCGTCTGAGTCCAGCAGGTCGCCTGCGATCTGTTCCTTGATGAACTGATGAAACGGCTTGTCTTCATTGAAAGAGTCGATTACATAGTTGCGATATCGCCAGGCGGAATTGTAGAGCAGAGAACGACCACCGCCCGTCGACTGTGAGAAGCGCGCCACGTCCAGCCAGTAGCGACCCCAGCGTTCGCCAAAGTGGGGGGAATCCAGCAGTTGGTCGACCAGGCGGGCCGTTGCATCCTCGCTGGTATCGTTCAGGTATTCATCGATCTGTGTGGGAGTCGGTGGCAGACCGGTTAAGTCATAATACAGGCGGCGTACCAGAGTCGTCCGATCGGCGAGTTTCGACGGTTGCAAAGCTTGCTGCCTGGAACGAATGAACGCATCGATGGGACTCTGCTTCCAGGCCGGTTCTGTGACCTGGGGAGGATTCGGCTGCTTCACCGGCTGGAAGGACCAGAACTGCCGACCCTGTTCGAGATCGATCTGCTGACTGACGACTTTGCTTTCGCCTTTGCGTGGATCGGGAGCCCCCATTTTGATCCAGGTTTCGAAATCCTGAATGATTTCATCGGAGAGCTTTCCCGACGGAGGCATTTCATAACTCTCGAACCGCAGTGATTCGAGCAGCATGCTCTCTTCAGGTTTTCCGGGGACTACAGAAGGGCCGGAATCACCCCCCTGCAAGGTTCCCGCGCGGGTGTCTAGCAACAGTCCGCCGCGAATCGATTTCGCATCTGCTGCGTGACATTCATAGCAGTGTTTGATCAGCACCGGTCGAATTTTCGTTTCGAAGAATTCAACCTCATGATCCTTGAGCGGGGCTTCTTCTGCGGAGAGATCCTGCAGGTTCGTGAATGTTAATGCTGCAGTAGCCATTAGAAGCATTAACCAGGATTGTCGCGCGTGCCGCCGCATTGCCAGTACTCCTCACCTCTGAAACAGAGAGATGGATCTGTCGATCTTCAGAAACAGACGTATTTAATCAACTTATGTTTATATCAAGATTTACGAGTGGAAACAACTCTTTTTTGCCTGTCAGACCCGTTCACATTCATACATATCGGGGATTTCTGGTGCGAAGATACAAAAAAAATCCCCCGACTCGGTTTACGGAATCGGGGGAGCGAATAGTGACAGGCTTGCCTGTTCCTTCAGCACGTTGGAACAGGCACCATATCAACAGAACTAGCTGTTTTTCTTTTTCTTCTTGCCAGCTTTACCCGGTTTTTTGATTTTGGCGAGTTGCTCTGAAGTCAGAACTGATTCCAGCTTGCCACGGACTTCTCCGTTCAGTTTGCGGGTAGCAGCAGTCACTTCTTTCATCTGCTTTTGCTGCTCGTCAGTCAGTTTGACGGCTTCGTTCACAGAATCACGAAGTTCTTTTCCTTTTTTGCCGGCATCTTTCGCTGCTTTCATGGCTTCCCGACGGGCTTTCAGCTGATCGGGAGTCATAATTTCGCGATTTTTCTTCTGCAGGGCGACAAATTGCGGCGTGTATTCTTTCTTCAGTGCGGCAACTTTTTCTTTCTGCTCTGCATTCAGTTCGATGGAGTCAGGCAGGTTCAGGGCCTGGATCCGAACTGCGGGCTGCTTCTTGTTGCCTTTTTTCTTTTTTGCACCTTTTTCAGCTGCATCTACAGTCGCGACACAGGCCAGGATCAGAGCAAAGGTCAGAAGCGCTTTCGATACTTTCAACATTCGTATTCCCCCTCAGGAAATTATATAAAATGCCAGAGAACACCATTGCACCTGGCGGTTGAAGCCAATGCTCAGTTTCAGCTGAACAGTTCGTTAATCACGGAACCATCGCGTACGATTGTGATCGGACGACCGGTGTTCGTGTGGTATTCCCGGGTAAAGTCAATCCCCAGGTTGTGGTAGAAGGAGGCAGCGACATCGTCGGGAGACCGGCCGGCGTCAGCAGGCTCAGTACCATTGGCGGTACTCTTACCGATGACCTGGCCTCCTTTGACCATGCCACCTGCCATCAGCATGAACATACAACGGGGGTAGTGATCCCGTCCGCCACGCTGCGTATTGATCTTGGGAGTACGTCCGAATTCCCCGGTGACATAGACCGCCGTGGTTTCCAGCAGTCCCTTTTCAGCCAGTCCGTTGAACAGAGCAGACAGCCCTTCATCGAACGGAGGCAGCAGTCGGTTTTCCAGGCTTTCCCAGTTGTTGCGGTGTGTATCCCAGCCCCCCATGGAGACCGTGACGAATCGCACGCCAGATTCCACCAGCCGCGATGCCAGCAGACAGCTCTGACCAAAACTTGATTCGCCGAACTGTTTCGTGAATGCCGGCGATTCTTTCGAAATGTCGAAGGCATCACGGGCACGCTTGGAAGTGATGATGGCATGCGCCTGCTGTCCGAAACGATCCAGACCTTCGATCAACTGCGAATTCTTTTCCAGGCTGTTGAAAGTCTGGTCGATGTCCCGCAGCAGTGTCTCGCGGCGTTCGATGTTTTCGACGGTCAATCCCGAACGCAGCGAAATGCCACGCACGTTGAACGGCTGACCGGGACGCGGAGTCGCACCGGTATTCAGCGGAGCGTACTTCACTCCCAGGAAGCCTGGTTTCTGAGTGGAGTTCGGAATCGAAACATAAGGCGGCAGGTTAGCCGGTCCTGGATATTCCTTGGTGAAGACCGCACCGTATCCCGGGTATTCCAGTGAAGGCAGCGGACGGCTGCCAGTATTGACATATTCGCGACCCAAAGCATGCGCGGCAACGGAGTGCGAGACACCCCGCAGCAGAGCGTATTTATCCATGCAGGAAGCCAGTTTAGGCAGATGCTCGGAGATCTCGATGCCACTCACATTCGTTTTGATCTGCTTGAATTCGCCCCGGTATTCACTGGATGATTCCGGTTTGAGGTCGAAGGTATCCATGTGGGAAGGACCGCCGGAAAGCTCGATGAAGATGGCGGAAGTCGCCTGCTTCGGTTTTGCTTCGCCGGCATCCACCATCCGCAGATAAGAGGAGAGTGTCAGCCCGGTGAAACCGAGCGTCCCGATTTTCAAAAAGTCGCGGCGCTTCACTCCATCGCATGTCATAGATACGGCCATTAGAGTTCCTTTCAGAATGAGGTGCCTGAATCACGGCGTTCAGGCTGTGTGTGGATGTAATTGTTTGAATAGGTTCTTGTCTGCCGAAGCGGTTTAGTGATTCAGCATGAATTCTTTGGTATTCAGTACGGCCCAGATCAGGTCGTAAATACCAGCCATTTTGTCTTTCGATTCTTCGATGTACTTCTTCGCAGACTCGGTTTCCTGTTCCGTGGGATAACGGCTCAGGCTCCGCAAGTATGTCCGGGTGATGATCTCTTCGGTTTTCTCTGCGGAGATCGGTTCTTCCAGGGTTTGTACCTTGGCCGGACTGTTCTGGGCACGACCTGCATTCTGTCGTACTTTCTTCAATTCTGCAGTCAGAGTTCGCAGACGCTTCTGTGCCTGTTGCAGCTGCTTTTTCTTATCTTCCTGCTTCTTGAGCTGGGCGACCCGCTGTTTCAACTGCTGTGCCTGCTCTTTGAGCTGATCGGCACGATCGTTCATGCGAGTTTTCTGAGCATTCTTAGCTTCGACGGCTCCCAGTTGCTGTCCCACCTGGAACAACCAGCTGCTGTTGGAGCGGTTGATAGCGGAATACACATCGTTGTCGTTCTTAATGTACATGGTCTGCAGCAGGCTGGGATCAACAGAGCGATCGCAGTCACAGTTGCTTTCCCGGGTCGAGCGTCCGAAGATCGTCAACGCGTATTGCTTGTCGCGGAGAGCCCGGTTCCGGACTCCCGAAGCAGCGATGCCGATGGCCCGTTCGTCGACACTGTTTTTCATACTGTCGATGGCATCGTCCGAAGCGGTTGCCTGGTGAATCGCATCGTAGAGCACTTCGGCCGGCATCCGGTGAGGAATATAGTGGCTGAAGTTGACTTCATCGAGTTCATTAGTCGGGTTGGTTTTCCAGCTGCGCTGGTAGGTGTCGCTGTTGGCGATTTCCCGGTGCAGCCATTTCATGTCGTAATCGTGTTTCACGAATTCACGAGAAAGGTAATCCAGCAGCGGAGCATTGCTCGGAGGATTGGCCAGGTTCAGGTCATCAGCCGGTTCAATAATGCCCCGGTTGAAGTAGGCAGACCAGACACGGTTCACGAATGCTTTCGCGAAGAACGGGTTGTTTTCCCGACGTAACCATTCCATCAACGCAGCGCGGGGGTCATCCATTTCGTTGATCTCGACGACTTCAGCTCCCAGAAGCTTGGCGGTTGCCGGGCTCTGGTTGCGTCCCTGTCGACGCTGCTTTTTGTTTTTGTTCTTATTTTGATTCTTGTTCGCAGGACGGGCCTTGGGAACATACACTTCCATGAAAGGTACGGTTTCCCCTTTGTTGACCTGCTTATTCAGCTCGCGGAGTAATTGGTTACCGCGGAGCTTGTCTGCACCCAGCTCTTCGACCATCGCCGCATATTCCTGGCGCGACTCGGGATTGACTCCGAAGTTGACGCGGGTAAAGAAGCCGCGGAATTCTTTGAAGTCGTTCTGGGTCCACTGGTCAAAGGGGTGCTTGTGGCACTGGGCACATTGAATGCGAATCCCCAGGAAGGTATAGGCGAAGCCGAGTACCCGATCGTCTGGGTTACGGAAATTCCGCCGGGCCCAGTAGTAAGGCATATGCTCGCGATCAGCAAAATCCTGCCCTGGTTTGTCCTGGTAAATGGCGTTCATGTTCTTGGTGAACTGATCGAAGTCTTCCCCTTTTTCACGGCTGGTGGCCAGCAGGATGCCTTCGACAATGTCGTCATAGCCAGCGTTGTCCGTGACGCGTTTTTTAATCCAGTCGTACCATTCCTGGCTCGGTTTGTCGCGAACGGGAGCGACGTTGATCAGATCATCATAGTTATTCTGGGTGAAGTCACAGAGCTTGGTGGTCCACCAGGCAGCGTAGCCGGGGCTTTCCAGCAACTCGTCGATTTTCTCAGCACGCTTGTTGGGGGAGGTGTTCTTGAGGAAGGCTTCAACTTCATGCGGTGCGGGTAATGTTCCGGACAGATCCAGGCTGACGCGGCGGAGGAACTCGGTGTCATCACAGAGATCTGCGGGGACCACACCCAGTTTCTGCAGTTTGTTGACGACCAGCTTGTCGACCTTGGTAGAAGCAGCGACCTGTGGATACTTGTCGCCATATTGATCGGAAACGGGCTGCAGTACGGGAACGGGAATCACGCCGGCATCGTAGAACACAACCACGTGCGTATCGCCTGGTTTGTTGGAAGTGACCAGACCTTCTTCATTGATGGTCGCGATCTGCTCGTTGTTCGTCTGGAAGCGGCAGATGGGGGTTACGTTTTCACGAGTACCATCAGACCAGACGGCAACCGCTTTCAGCTGAACGGTCTCACCTTCTTTGCTGAACTGAATCGCATTCGGAGTGACTTCCAGGCGATCGAACTTGGGTGCGTCTTTGGGTACTCCCTGTGCGCCGCCGGCAATCCAGCGGGTCAGCAGGCGATGCTGCCAGCTGTTGAGCTCGAAACGTTTGCCCCCTTCGTGTTCAATTTCATTCAAAGGCTTCTGAATGATCAGGCTTTTGCCGGGCTCTTTCATGTTGACCCGGTCAGCTTCGGCGTTGGTCAACTCTTTGTGGTCCATGACGAAGTCGTAACCGAACAGAGACAGACGGAAATCGCCTTTGCCCTGGAACGAACCGTGACAGGCGCGGCCGTTACAGCCCTGTTTTCCCAACAAAGGCACGACGTGCTGCTGGAACTGGGGAACTTCCTGAGTGGATTCATCAGCATACCGCTGATCGACCGGCTGTTTGACCTGATCGGATTCTGCGGCGGTCGCTGTCAGGGAAAACAGCGCCAGTGCCAGCATACCTGCTGTGAGAGAGTAAACACTACGATAGAGTTTGAGTGATTTCATACCACACCTTGCAATAAGGAAGACAACTGTGTCTGTCAAAAGGTAATCCGGTTACTTTTTGTCGCTTGTTTTGGACTTGGTTTTCTTGAGATTTCGCTTAATACGGTTCAGCTCGGCATCGACGAGCTGGTCCCGGTTCTGTTCCATCTCGGAGATGGACTTCTCCAGTTTCTGTAGACGCTTCTCTGCGGATTTCTTTTCGTGCTGTAACAGTTCCAGCTGCAGATCCACGCGCTGCTTTAAAAGTGATTTGAGTTCCGCCTGGTCTGCATCGCTCCCCTTGATCGAAACCCGGGCCGCCAGCAGACGAATGCGGGAATCGACTTCCCAGCGTTCGAGTGTCAGGCGATAGCGTTCGCCGTCCCGATGTTTGAACCGTTCGAGACGGGTCAGCGTTGTATCCAGGTCACGGACGGCCCGACGGTATTCGCGGGGACGATGTTTTTTGAGTCGTTCGATCAGTTCGGCCAGTTCGGGGTGATGCGAGCGGGCAAACTCCAGCGCCTGTTTTTCACGCTCCGGGGAGAGTGCACCAGCGTTCTTGGGTTCTTTCCGGGCACCGTCTGCTTTGTCCCCTGCTTTCTTCGATGCTTCTTTCGAAACATTGACGGTGGCAGAGGCCCGGGGATCTGCCGCGGAGAGCGTACTGCCGGTGATCAGGGTCAGACAAAACAGACAGACCCAGGTCAGGAGCGGACATTGATCGGCGGTGAAACGGTTCAGACTTCGCATGCTCAATTAACGCTTTCTTCCGGAAGTGATACAGCCGTGTAGAGCCAGTCTGGAACTTCCAGGGACTGGTTGTCAGCGAGCACATTCTGTTGATCGCTGAATTCGACCGTTTCCGTATTCATGTTCGAGGTGAGCGCGACGTTGCTTTCCTGGGAAGACTCAGCCCAGAGGCTCAGTAAATATTCGGCATCTTCAGTAGAAGGTTCGGTCTGAGCGGTGGAGATCGTGGGGTTGTCCGTAGTGCCAGTCGATTTGAACAGACTGGGAACCAGCAGCACTACAGCGGCGGCGGTGGTCAGCAGTCCCCAGAAGGCCCAACGGGTGGTAAAGGTCGCTACCGGCTGTTGAAAAGCAGCGATTGTCTCCTGCCCGGCAGGTTGGGCCGCGATGGACTTCAGACCGGCAACGAGCTGAGTGGCATGAGCCAGTGCTTCGCGGGCAGACTGCTTTTCGGCCAGCAGGGATTCGAACTGCAGGCACTCCTGCTCCGAAAGCTCATTGGCCACGTATTGAAACGCCAGCCATTCCAGGTCGCCGGTTTGATCTGCATCCAAATTGTCAGGTGAATTATTCATAGCGGTCATCTTACAACAGTGGCGGACAAGTGAGCCTCAGGAATCATCTGAAGGTGAGTTCAATTGCCGGGACAGTGTTTGAATCGCGAGCCTCATTCTGGTGAGCACAGTTCCCAAAGGGATCTCCTGTTCTTTCGAGATCTCTTTGAAGGTCTTGTTATCGTAAATCCGGGCGATGATGATCACCCGCTGGTTGTCTGGCAGGCTTTCAAGGGCCTGTCGGATCTGTTCCTGGTTTTCATGATCCAGAAGTCGCTGATCTGGTGCTTCATCCCAGAACTGGCTGGTCATCTGACTGAGATCGCTCAGTGACTTCCTGTGGATTTTATCGCGACGGATAAGGGCCATCGCTTCATGGTAGGCGACACGAAACAACCAGCCCTTGCGGGTCTCTTCCCGAGACTGACCTCCTGACTGGAGTGCTTTGGAAAAGGTAAGCTGGAATGCTTCATCTGCCAGATCATGGTTGCGGAGCATACCCGTCAAAAAAGCGCGCAATTCGCCTGCATGAGTCTCAAACAGTTGATGGACGATCTCGGGGGCGAGCTTGCCATCGTTACCGGTGGCCAATATCTACTCCCGTTTACATAACAAAACCACGGCTTTTAGTAACAACGATGCACGAGCAGGCGGATTTATTTTCAGAATCTCGAATAATTCTGAAAGATCCACAAAGAATACTGGGGAGACATAAGTCCCAACGTGGCAGGAGGATAAGGGTGCTTTGTCTGTCCCAAGGCGGATTAATTATCCGTCAGAATACTCCGCTTTCACGAGAGATGCAAAATAAATTCGCGGTTTCTGACGGCATGTGAGAGGGACAGCATCGAGTATCACTCAGGGCGTGACAGCAGACAGTGAAGTATGGCAGGTAGGAAATGTGCAGTATATTCAGTTGCTGAAATAGATGGCCGGCACAATGGCTTCCGCAATTTGCGGGTGGCTGTAGTAGTTAGGGAACATGTGGCCTCCCCCAACACATTGTGAGACGTCGATATCGTGGACGCGGTTGACGTCATCTCCCAGTTTACGACGGTCCAGCCAGGTAAAGCCGGTCTTGGCAAGCGCCCGTCGCGAGATCGGCGCGAGTACAGGATAGAACCGCAGGATCCGGTCCTTATGGTTTCTCAGGTTGACCAGGCAGTCAGTACAGTGCAATCCGCAGCCATAACGATCACCTGGGTTTAGCCAGTTGTGATTGATCGCCGCAGCGGCAAAGACGATGCGGAAGTGCCGACAATGGCAGCAGATCTCTAGTCCACAATCCTGCAGGGAAACTCCCTGAATCGATCCCCCGCCAATCAGGTGCATTGTAGAAGCGACCACCCGGGCACCGTGGCTGTGACCCAGCAGGCTGATCGGATGGTGGGGCGGCAGTTCGGCGATCAGTCGTGAAACATAGAAGCCGTTATACTCAGCCCGTTTTCCCAGGATATTGACATCGACGGGAACAATCTTCGTCGGTGTATCATCGCTGGGCCAGGTAAAGAAGATCACGTTTAAAGGCAGGTGCGGGGCCGCATTCCTCAGCCAGAGATACGTATTATACGAATCGAGGAGTATACTCTCCCATTTGACGAAACTCCCATGCACCATAATGCAGATAGGGGCATTCGGATCCAGGGACTGCAGCAGACTCTCCATCGACTGAGTAGAAACCCTCCCGGCTTCGTCTGAGTGATAGACTTCAAAATCGCAGCAGGGACAGCAGCACTTGCTCTTCTGCATACAGCAACGCGAACTGACGACCCAGTAATTGATCTCTGGAACGCAGGAGGTGCAATCCGGGGTATTCACGCATTGTCCCGGCTCCTGGTCGCAGCCCGGTGCAGGCGGTACTCCCTGACCAAAGACAGGAGCAACAATCAGCAGTAGACAACAGAAGATACCCGCCTTGAGATGCATGGATTGAGTTTGCAGTAAATTCATGGGCCCGGTTTATGAAATTCAATGGATGAGGGGGTGTCATCGTCTCACATGCAGCGCGCACTGTCTGAGGTAAATTCCCGCAAGTGCTTATAGAGGGGTATCGGTAATCGCCGGGACTCTTTAGCGCGATTTAATACAAACTCCGGTTCTACCGACGCAGGGAGGATATTTTGCGGAAATGAAGCCGGAGGGATGGATTGTGCTCAAGTACTGGTGTTCGGATGCTTGACCGGATCGGTCACGTTAGGGGGAAATGTTCCTGATTCCTGGAAAGAAATCGGGGTAGTATTCCGGGGACATTACTCATTAATAATCCGCACAGCACAACATTTATAGGAAGGCTGACTGGAGTGCGGGTCGAAGACGGCATCGGTCAACTGGTTGGTCTCTTCATAATGCATGGGAATGAAAAGCTGTCCCGGTTGGACCGACTGGGTAATGAACGCGCGGGCTTTCAGGCGTCCGCGTTGTGACTCCACAAAGATCAGGTCATTGGGTTGAACGGAGTGTTTTTGCGCATCCTCCGGATTGATCTCGACATAAATCCGATTGGGATACAGCTTCCGCAATACATCAGAATTCCGCGTGCGGGTCTGTGTGTGCCACTGGGAAGCAGTGCCCCGTCCTGTGAGTAAGACGAAGGGATACTGTTCGCTGGGCGCTTCCGGCATCCTGGTCGGTTCAGAAAAGACAAACCGCGCCCGAGCATTCTCGTGAAAGTAACGACCATCCTCGAACAGTCTGCGTTGCTGCTGCGGTGGTTCCGTTTCGCTGGCTGCAAACGGCCACTGGATTCCCCCCTGCTCTTCTATGGCGGTATAGTCTTCGATCCCGGAGAAATCACAGGCCTGGCCGGCACTCAGTTTTTTCATCAACTGGAAAACTTCCGCGGGAGAACTCCACTGCGAGAACATTTCACCACAGCCCCAGTACTGGGCGATCAGTTTAAAGATAGAAAAATCAGATAACGCCTGTCCTGGTGCCCGTTTGATGCGTTTGACCCGACCGATACGACGTTCTGCGTTAATGAAGGTCCCCTCTTTCTCGCCCCAGCCTGCTGCGGGCAGGATCAGATCGGCATGGCGCGCCGTTTCAGTGTTGTGATACATGTCCTGTACCACCAGGAAATCGAGCCGGTCCAGAATGTCGCGGGCCTGTCCCTGGTTGATCCAGGAATGCGCGGGGTTCGTGCAGATGACCCACAGACCTTTGATTTTACCCGCCAGAATCCCTTCCATGATCTTATGGTAAGGCAGACTGTTCTCAGCGGGAATCCGATCTATGGGAATGTCGAGAATGTCGGCGACCTTCGCCCGATGGCGGTCATTCAGGAAATCGTGTCCCCCCAGCAGGTTGGTTGTATTACTGAAAAGACGCGATCCCATCGCATTACACTGACCGGTAATCGAATTCGGACCAGTGCCGGGCCGACCGATGTTCCCCGTCATCAATGCCAGGTTGATAATCGCCTGGGCGGTGCGTACTCCCTGGTAGCTCTGATTAACCCCCATGGTCCACCAGAACGATACCCGTTTGCCTGTGTGAATCAGATCGACCAGTTGTTCAATCTTTTCCTGGCTGACGCCAGTCTCAGCGGTGATACGTTCCAGTGGATAATCGCGCACATGAGCTTTGAAATCATCGAAGTCTTCCGTATGTGCACGTACGTAGTCCGCGTCGACATAGCCCTTCTGGATCAGTAACTGGGCAATCCCGTAAAACAGCGGCAGGTCTGACTTTGGTGCGATCTGGAGATGCAATGTCGACTGCATCGCGGTTTCCGTCTTCCGCGGGTCGACAACAACGATCTGCGGCGAATGGGGGTTCCGCATCACGCGTTCCCACATGATCGGATGCGCGATACAGGGATTCGCGCCCACAAAAACCAGTACGTCTGATTCTTCGAGGTCCTGGTAAGTGAATGGTGGTGCATCGAAGCCGAAGGACTGCTTGTAAGCGGTCACCGCTGAAGCCATGCACTGACGCGTGTTGCCGTCTCCATGTACCATGCCCATCCCGAATTTGGCCAGCGCGCCCAGGAAAGCCATCTCCTCGGTGACCATCTGACCGGTACTCAGGAACGCGACCGATTCATCGCCATGCTTTTCCTGAATGACTTTGAATTTACTGGTAAACAGGCTCAGTGCGGAATCCCAGTCGACCGGTTCCCAGTGATTAGGGGATTTTTTCACCAAAGGGCTGACGGCCCGATCCGGCGAATCGAGTACCGACAGTGCTTCCCAGCCTTTGGGACAGGCCATGCCCAGGTTGACAGGATATTCGGTCGTGGGACTGATACAGACCCCTTCGCCGTTTTTCAGATGAATATTCAGATTGCATCCGGTCCCGCAGAATCCACAGACCATTTGAGTGGTCGCATCGGGTAAATTTTTCTCAGGGACTTTGCCCAGACCGAAGCCGCCGGGCGAGAGCAGTAATTCCCGGGTGAGATGGCCCTCTTTCTGATGAATCAGAGAGCTTAATTTTGATTGATCGATAATCGACATCGAAACACCGAGTCCTGTCCGAGTAATTTAGTGGATCACACCAGGCATGCGGGGAGCGGCGACCGCAGAGAAGAACAGATAACGTTCCAGGAGTTCACCAGCTAAACAGGCTATGAATAAAATACTAACAGTAAAAAACAGAGTCAGGTTCTGAACCGGTTGTGTCTGTTGGTTCAGCAGAAACAGAGGCATCAGGATGCCTCCCAAAATACCGCAGGCAAAACGGGCCAGCGTCACGCTGGAAAGTTCACCACTCATCAGTAACGCAGAACGTTTCAAAGGCGAGTTCTGACGCCGCAGCAGATAGCGGAAGATGGAAGCTTCAAACCCCAGTTTGAGCACGGTCGTCACGATCAGCGCTTTGGAGAGGATTGGTCCTGCTTGCGCGAGCAGCAGATTGGTCGCGGCAGAGTTGACTGTCAGATTCAAGGTGAAAATGACCACCCATGTGGAGGCAATCCCCAAAAGTGCTGCGGTGAGCACAAATTTGGTCGTCGTTGCTTCAAAACTCCAGAATTCGCGCTTGGTAAAGACATAGATCATGATCGAGCAGAAGATCCCTACCGCCCCGATCAGGCCCACCATCCGGCCGGCCAGAGGTTGCCATTCCTGCCAGTCAGGTAGCAACGATCCGGTGAACCAGGTCAAAGCAGCATAACTGAATGCGGCACCTGCAAAGACACCGAAGGCCAGGATCTCCCGGCTCAACCAGGAATGCCTGAGCCCCAGGATGCCTCGAAACGCATACAGGGGACGCCCCAGATGCAAGGTGCTGGCTCCCAGCGCGAGCAACCCGAAGATCAGTGCCGTCGTGGCGGAGAGTCGCGTCATGACGGAGGTGGTCTCAACGCTCAGGAAGTATTCAAGTACCGAGCCCGTCAGAAACGCGCCGACTGACAGTTGTGTCAGAACCAGCATGATGACCAGAGGCAGATGCGCGTGCTGAGGGCTGGCAGAATAATAGTCGGCAGGCAGTGTATTACGCGGGAACGGCTTGCGTGATTTATAAGTGGTTGTGGGATACGTGTGCTGGGGATCGGGAGCAGCGGGAAGAAACGTATTGACTTCCGAGTCGGCCAGGACCTGTTCTTTATTGACGATATCAATCGAAATCGCCTGGTGCGGACAGGCCTGCACACAGGCCGGAGCTTCGCCGTCTGTCAACCGCTGGCTGCACATGTCGCATTTGCGGACAATCCCCTTCCGGCTGTGATACTTTGGCACATCGTAAGGACAGGCCAACGTACAGTATTGGCAGCCGAAGCACTGATCGTCGAGATGTTTCACAATTCCCGTGATGGGATCTTTTTCATACGCATTCACCGGACAGGCCTGCATGCAGCCTGGATCCAGGCAGTGATGGCAGGCGGTAGTGACGTGCTGGTAAATCGGGTCCTGGCTCGTTCCGCCGATCAAAAGCCCCACGTCGCGCCAGGTTTCATTTTCATCCAGCCCATTCATTGAGTGGCAGGCGGTGACACAGGCTTTGCATCCCGAACAGCGATCCAGATCGACCTGAAATGCATACTGTTCGCCGGACTGGGGTGATTTGGAAGGGATCAGATCCGCATAATAACGCGACTGGGCCGGTAATCCTTCTGCTTCACACTGACGGGCAAATTCGTCGACGGCGGTCAGAGTCTGCTGCTCTTCCAGCAGCAGTGAAATCAGGTCAAATTCCTGATGACAGGTGGCTGCTCCCTGTGAAGCCGAGTTGTTCCCATCCAGAGGCGCGTCTGAACCGGTGTTTTGTTCGCCGAAGTTGAAGCTCATGAGTTAACTGTTTTTTCGTTTTTTATGGAATTGCTCGCTGTGAATCAGCTCCGCCGGGGCTCCCATTTCCTGGAGGCGGTCGCGAAAATCCTGATTGAAATCCCGGGGCCCACACAAAAAGAAACGGCAGCTGGGTATCTGAGGAATCCGGGAACTGATGAAATCGAAGTTGAGATGACCACAGTATCCCATCCAGTGGGGGACCGGCTGAGAAAGTGTCAGGAAGTAATGAAACCCCGGTAACTGGGTGATGAGTTGACGTGTTTCCTGGTCGAAGATGACATCCCGATGTGTACGCGCACCGTAAAACAGGTAGCAGGACCTGTTCTCTTTTAAATCATTCAGATAGCGGACGATGCTCATCATGGGAGTGATTCCGATCCCGGCACAGAGCAATATCAATGGCTCGATGTGGTGTTCCGGATCATAGTAGAACTGGCCCAGCGGTCCTTTCAGACGAAGCTGACTGCCGCGCTGCACCTGTTCAAAAAAGTAATTGCTGGCCTCCCCTTCCCGATTGCGTTTGATCGTCAGGTCAATCCGTTCCGGACGTAAAGGCGAAGAGCTGATGGAAAAACTCCGCCAGACTTCTTTGCCCCGGATATCCAGGCAGACCTTGATAAACATTCCCGGTTTGTGAACCGGCAGTTGGCCTTGCAGGTTGTCCAGACGAAAGGTGCAGACATCCTCGGCTTCCTGAATCACATCACAGACAGAAAGGGTTACCAGTGTTTCGTTTTGTTTTCGTTCGTCTTCCGGCTTCGATAGGATCATTTCTTAAACCTGTGCTTAGTGAGCGCCAGCACATACTGTTTGGTTAATTAATTCATCGAGTATCTCGGGAGCAGGCAACTCGAGATAAACGTTTTCCTCTTCATCCACTTTAACATTGAACACCTTGACTGCATATTCTTCATCCCCACTCAGGCAGGAACCGTTTTCCAGGGAAAAGGTCTTCTTATGCAGCGGACAGGCGACTTTGGGGATCCCATGGGCGTCTCCCAAAATACCTCGTGAAAGGATCATCGACTGCTTGTGGGGGCATATCTGCTGACAGGCAAACCATTCCCCGCGGCTTTCGAAATTGAAGACAGCCAGCTGAGCTTGACCATATTTGATGGTCGAGCCGGATTCCGCAGGGAAATCGCTGACTTGACCCACCTTGACCCACTTACGCGGCGGTTCATCCGTTGTGGGGGCCGGTGGTTCAGCAGCCTGCAGACTTTCGAGCGGAACAAAGTCCGGTGCCCAGTCAACGGGACGTTTCTGGCCACGTTGTGGAATCAGTTCGATCGATGGTTCGTGTTCCTCGGTATTGACGAACTGCTCAAACAGCCGTCGCTTGTCAGGATTATCAACGACCGCTTTCCATTCACAGTGATAGCTGTCGACCAGCGACTGCATCATGGCTTCGAGTTCGTCGCAGATTCCCAGCTTGTCTTCAATCACCACTTCCCGCAGATGGTCGATTCCCCCTTCCAGCTTATCCAGCCAGGTGGCGGTGCGCGTCAGTTTGTCTGCGGTCTGAATGTAATACATCAGGAAGCGGTCCAGGTATTTGATACAGGTTTCTTCATCCAGGTCCGAAGCAAACAGGTCGGCGTGGCGTGGCTTGGCTCCGCCATTTCCACAAATGTAGAGATTGTATCCATTCTCAGTCGCGATCAGACCGAAGTCTTTACTCTGCGCTTCCGCACATTCCCGGACACAGCCCGAAACGCCCCCTTTGATTTTATGAGGTGCACGGATTCCGCGGTAGCGCTCTTCGAGACGAATTGCAAAACCGACCGAATCTCCCACCCCGTAACGGCACCAGGTGGTACCTACACAGCTCTTTACCGTTCGCAGGGCTTTGCCGTAAGCGTGTCCGCTCTCGAAACCGGCATCAATCAGCTTTTCCCAGATTCGGGGCAGGTCATGCACTTCGGCTCCGAACAGGTCGACCCGCTGACCGCCGGTGATTTTCGTATAAAGTCCGAAATCCCGGGCGACTTCACCGAGCACGATCAGTTTTTCAGGGGTGATTTCACCACCGGGAACACGCGGAACAACGGAATACAGACCACCCCGCTGCATATTTGCGAGGAACCTGTCATTGGTATCCTGCAGCGATGCATGCTCGACAATATGCTCGTTCCACAGACTGGCCAGAATTGAAGCCACGGTCGGCTTACAGACCTCGCAACCATTGCCGGCCCCACAATCTGCAAGCACTTCAGCAAACGACTTCAGCTTTTTGATTTTGATGATATTGAACAACTCGGTGCGTGAGAACTCGAAGTGCTCGCAGAGATGGTTATTGACTGTAATCCCCGCTGCTGCCATCTCGGCTTTGAACACGTCGGTTACCAGGGGCATACAACCGCCACAGCCACCGCCGGCCTTTGTGCAGGCTTTGACTTCGTCGACCGATGTCAGCTCCTGATCCTGAATCGCCGCGCAGATCTGTCCCTTCGTGACATTGTTGCACGAGCAGATTTGTGCTTCGTCAGGCATGTCCGCAGCACTGCCGCCGGGAATCCCCCCTCCGTTGCCCACGACCAGTTCGTGTGGACTGCAGGGGAGTTTGTCTTCTGACTTGGCCAGCAGGGACAGGCTCCCGTAATCGGAAGCATCTCCAATCAGGATGCCTCCCAGCAGGTGCGTCCCTTCGGTGTTGAATACCAGTTTTTTATAGACGCCGTTAAACGGGTCTTCGAAGGTCAGGCTTTTGGAAACGTCTGGCCCCGCTTCGTAATCACCGAAGCTGGCAACATCGACGCCCATCAGTTTGAGCTTGGTTGAAAGATCGCTACCCGTAAATTCCGCTTCACCGTGACACAGATGCGTCGCAGCCACTTCAGCCATCTGATAGCCGGGGGCGACCAGACCGTAGACCATACCGGAATGCAGGGCGACTTCGCCAACTGCATAGATGTCAGGATCGGAGGTCTGTAGAAAGTCATTCACCAGGATCCCGCCACGCGGTCCGACTTCGAGATCACATTGCCGGGCCAGTTCATCACGGGGACGGATGCCGGCAGAGACGATGATCATATCCAGATCCAAAGTATCGCCATCCTGGAAGAGAATTCCCTCGACCCGGGATTCCCCCAGAACCTTGTCGGTGGCTTTATTCAGATGAACCTGGACGCCCAGTTCTTCAATCTTCTGTACCAGGACTTTCGAACCCGCGTCATCGATCTGACGGGGCATGAGCCGCGGGGCAAATTCCAGCACATGTGTCTGGAGCCCGAGGTCGAGAGCCGCCTTGGCTGCTTCGAGTCCGAGCAGACCGCCACCGATGACTGCGGCCGTCTTGGACTGTTTCGCGTAAGCGATGATCTGTTCTAGGTCGTTGATCGTACGATAGACGAACACGCCCCGGTTTTTAATTCCCGGCACGTCCGGCACAAAGGGGTAAGAACCGGTGGCGATTACGACTTTGTCGTAAGGGATTTCCACCCCTTTCTGGGAGCGGATGATCTTGTTTTCACGGTCGATACTCACGGCCCGATCGGAGAGATGCAAATCGATCTGGTTTTCCGCATACCATTCTCTACGGGCCAGCATCAGCTTTTCCGCGTCATTGTGGGCAAAAAACTGAGTCAGACCCACCCGGTCATAAGCGGCCCGGGGCTCTTCACAAAACGTGGTGATTTTATATTCCTGTTGTTCGTCCTTCTCTACGAGCTGCTCGCAAAATCGCAAGCCGACCATTCCGTTGCCGATGACGACGACATTCTGCTTGTTGTCGAAGTTCTGCTGAATCACGTTATCCTACCTTTTTATTGAGCACTTGAAGTTTGATATTTAAGTTGCTTTCCTGTTCAGTCGCTTATTGTCCCATGGAAGGGGCAAGTTCCTGTTCACCCGGCTGAGGGGCGAGCGCTGATTCATGAGCCAGGCGGGCTTCTTCTTCCATCTCTTCACTGAACCGCACGAGGAAGGTCAGAAACGCACAACAGGTGACGATCGCTCCCAGAATGAACAGAGCGGTTGGCCAGTTGAGGGCCTGGGTTTTAAACAGAAAGCCCGCTGTCACAGCCCCGGCATTTCCACCGGCGCCCACGATACCTGAGACGGCTCCCAGCGCTTTTTTGTTGATGAACGGTACAACAGAGTAAGTCGCCCCTTCCGACATCTGCACAAACAGGCTGAAGACGATCAGTGAGGGTAGAGCCATGGCGAGAATGCTCATCTGTGAAAAGACCATCAGAGCGATGCCTTCACAGAAGACGGCGATAAACAGCCATTTGACGCGGCCGCTCAGCCCCCACTTCTGTCCGAAGCGGTCACCGAAGATTCCCCCCAGTGTGCGAGCGAAAATATTCATCAGGCCGAATAGACCCGCAAACAGACCGGCCATTTTCACGGCCCTGGTTGTATCCATGCTCTTGAAATAGTCGAAGTAATCGAGGAAGTAGAGAGCCGCCACATTGTTAATGGTCAGTTCGATTCCGAAACAGGCACCATAAATCACGAATAGCGCCCAGACACGATGGTCTTTACAGACATTCAGGAATTGCCCTTTCTGCTGGGCTTTCTGAGGCATCTTGCCTGCTTCCCGAAGTTCTTTGAAGTTCCCGTCGGGAGCGTCCTGGGTCAGAAAGTAATAGGCGATTCCGGTCAAGGCACACACCAGGCCGGCGAGAAACATCGATGCCCGCCAGCCGATGGAATCGCTGAATCCGAGGATGCCGACGAACAGTCCGAAAATCAGTGGCATCACCATCTGTGTCACACCCCCCCCCAGGTTTCCCCAACCGGCGGTGGTTGCATTGGCAGTTCCCACACAATTCGGTGCGAACATTAAAGAGGTGTGATACTGCGTGATCACAAAAGCGGCCCCAATCGCCCCGATCGCAATCCGAAAGATCAGGAACGTGGTGTAATCATGTGCGAAGCCGATCCCCATCACCGGAATGGCTCCCAGAACCAGCAACCAGGTATAGGCCAGGCGAGGACCAATCTGATCACAGAGCCAGCCGATGAACAGTCGCGCGATTACCGTAATCGCTACCGACCCGATGATACACCAGCCAATCTGCTCCCTGGTCAGGCTCATTTCCTCGCGGACAATATTCATCAAGGGGGCGATGCCAAACCAGGCAAAGAAACACAAAAAGAAAGCAAACCAGGACATATGAAATGCCCGCATTTGGGGCGTTGAGAAGTTAAACAGGTTGATCCGGGTTGCTTTGTTTTGGAGTTCCATTTTCTGAGAGCTTTCTTGTGGATTCGAGGTGAACTCGAGACTGCTTCCACTCTCTTCAGTAAAATGTCGTGGCGGATCGACTGTCAGCGCAGAGAGTCCCTGCGTAAGAATGAGAGAGGAGTTAGACTGTGTCTGTCGGGATCAGTCAGTCTCTGCTGCAAGCATTGGAGGGAGCGCGGCACTAATGGCTTGCAGGCGAATTTGAGATACCAATTGTCGAATGAGTCGGCTTTAATTCATATTCAATCAGATATTCAGTGATGACTGCGACTCCACTAGCGCAACAGAGCCCGCAGAAGGATTTACCGACAGGATGTGAGGCAAGCCGGTATTAATTCTGAATGAAAACTAGGCAAAGCGTGTGCCTAAAAAATAAGACAATGATCTTAATAAAATCGGTGCGTTCAGTAGAATCTTGAAAACCCCTGCAATGAGAGTCTCAATCCGGATTTCAAGTACTCAAAAAAATTCGCGCAGACGCATGAGGCTTCTGTTATGTGTGCAGCTAATGCGCGTAAGTGCCCGGTATATAAGCAGGAAGAAGTATCGGAGAGAGCAGGTTCGACTACTGCAGCAGGCTGCGTTCGAGAACGTCGCGGGCTTTGTCGAAGTACGGCTGCCATTCGATTTCCGGCTTACCATATTTCAGGCAGTCACGGACTTTCTGCAGCGTATTGAGGGCCATATGCGGGCAGCGGTTGCAGGCACATGTTTCTCCTGAAGATGCCATGATGCCCGGCACGGGTAGATAAGTGTGCTGGGGAGCCGATTTCTCCAGGGGATGAATCATGTTGGCTTCGGTTGCAATCAGAAACGTCCCCGGTTCTTTGATCGACATTACATGCTGACGCAGTTTCTCTGTCCCTCCGATGAAGTCAGAGACTTCCAGAATCGAATGGGGACATTCGGGGTGTGCCAGCACGATCGAACCGGGATTATTCTTCCTGGCACGCAGCAGATCCTGCACGCTGAAGATCTCGTGTACCATACAGGACCCGGGCCAGAGAATCATCTGCCGACCGGTGACTTCCTGCAGGTAACGTCCCAGATGCTGGTCCGGCACGAACAGGATTTCTTTATCAGCGGGTACCCGGTCAATGATTTCCCGGGCATTTCCGCTGGTGACGATCCAGTCACAGAGGCTTTTAACTTTCGCACTGGTATTGATGTAAGCCACCGTTTCAAAATCACGCCCTTCAGCTCGGAGCTTTTCCTGGAACTGGAGCAGGTCTTCATACTGGCAACTGTCTGCCAGGGAGCACCCGGCATGCAGATCGGGCAGCAGCACGGTTTTTTCGGGACTGAGAATCTTGGTCGATTCCGCCATGAAGTGCACGCCGGAAAAGACGATGGTCGATGTTTCTACTTTGACGGCATCACGGGCCAGTTTCAGGCTGTCCCCCGTAAAATCTGCGACATCCTGGATGTCTCCATCAATATAGAAGTGAGCCAGCAGAGTTGCATCTTTTTCTTTTTTCAGCGCATCGATCTCATCCATCAGATCAAGGGGATCTTCATAGACACCTTCACCGGGATCGACTGTAGGCAACGACATTGACTCACATCCTTTGAAATTCGAGAGCAGAAACAGGTGTGTCGAGGGGACACCATCGCGTTGTTCCAGGTTCAACAGTTCAGCATGATAAACTTGCTGGAGAATCTGAAACCTTTGCTGTACAACATTAGTAATATTGTTTAAGGAATTACCTCCTCGTCAAGCACCCAATATTCTATATAATTCCGTGAAGGTTTAGAACTCTATGGCTGATCAAACATTGCGAATCCTGGTATTTGGCGCTCACCCCGATGATTGCGACATCAAAGCGGGGGGCACGGCCGCCCTGTACCAGCAGGCCGGTCATACCGTGAAATTCGTCAGTGTGACCAATGGGGAATCGGGGCATCACCGGATTTCCGGAGAGGAACTGGCCGGAATTCGTCGGTCTGAAGCTGCTGCCGCCGGGCGTGCGCTGGGGATCGAATACGAAGTTCTGAACAATCGAGACGGTTACCTGCAGCCCACAATCGAAGCCCGTTTCGAAATCATCCGGCTGATTCGTACTTTCCAGCCCGACCTGATCCTGACACACCGCCCCAACGACTATCACCCTGATCATCGATATACTTCACAACTGGTCTGTGACGCCGCCTACATGGTTACGGTGCCTCCCATCGTACCAGACGTCCCTGCCCTGCGGGAAAATCCGGTCATCGCGTATCTGTCAGATCACTTTACCCGGCCTTACCCGTTTTCGCCGACGGTAGTCATTGATATCGAACCGGTCTGGGATCGCGTGATCGATGCCCTCGACTGTCACAGCAGCCAGTTCTATGACTGGCTGGCTTATAACCATTTTTATGAAGATGAGGTTCCGCAGGATACCGCGGAACGCAAAGTCTGGCTTAGTGGCAAGATGAAAGACCGTATCGGTCCGCTGGCGGATCGATATCGGGATCTGGTAATCGAAACATACGGGCCTGAACGCGGCAAGGAAATTCAACTGATCGATGCGTTTGAGCCCTGTGAATATGGCTCTCCCCTGAACTCTGACAATGTTAAAACCCTGTTTCCGTTTCTTCCCTGACCAGTTTTCTTCCTGAGATTGATTTGAAATAACATGCGAACGCTCTGTTTCTGCTTCTTGATGCTTGTGCAGCTCACCATCGCTGTCAGTCCCTTGATGGCGGAAGAAGAACCGTCGGCTGCACGCGGATACCAGCTGCTGACCGAAAAAACGTATCTGCCTCCCGACTTCGATCAGGCTGTGTTTGATGATCTCTGGAAAGTCTGGCCGGAAGACCAGCGCAAGCAGGCTGAAGCAGCGACTCAGGCAGAACGGCGACAGATGATTTTTGACTATTACGGGATCATGCAGAAACCCGAGTCGGAGTCATCCCCGCTGGGCTATGTGGTCACGAACGAACAGAAGTGGGTCATGAACTGCTTTGCCTGTCATAGTGGTAAGGTAGCCGGTCAGGTGATTCCCGGTGCTCCCAACAGTCACATCGGCCTGCATACTCTGACCGAAGATGTGAGCAAAATCAAACTGCAACAGTTAAAGAAGCTGAGCCACCTGGATCTGGCGGCAGTAGGGATGCCTCTGGGGACGACGCACGGCACAACCAACGCTGTTATTTTTGGTGTCGTACTCGATTCCCTGCGTGATGGAGAAATGAATTTCGATAAGACCCGACCGATCCCCGAACTGCTGCATCACGATATGGATCCTCCGGCCTGGTGGAACGTGAAACGCAAATCGAAGATCTATTCCGATGCCTTCATGACCAAAAATCACCGGGTGCTGATGCAGTTCATCCTGATCCCGCGCAACAATGCCCGGCAGGTCAAACAGTGGGAGGCGGATTTCGCGAACATTCTGGCTTACATCGAATCACTCGAACCGCCCCGCTATCGCTGGTCCGTTGATGAACAACTGGCCGCGCGGGGGCGTGTCATCTTCGATCAGAATTGTGCCCGTTGTCACGGAACTTATGGAGAGAACCCCAGTTATCCTGAGAAGGTCATCTCGTTGGCTGAACTGAAGACAGACCCCGTACGTCATCAATCCCTGCCTCCCGCTTACCGGGCAGCCCTGAATAAGAGCTGGCTCTCCCGCTACGGCAAGGACCCGGTCGTCGAAGCCCCAGCCGGCTACGTGGCTCCACCGCTCGATGGAATCTGGGCATCAGCGCCTTATTTACATAACGGATCGGTGCCCACACTCTGGCATGTGTTACATCCCGAAGCACGGCCTCAAGTCTGGAAACGGACCGTAGATGGTTATGATGTGAATCGCGTGGGACTGGAGATCGAAAGCTTGCCTGAGCTGCCCGCGAAACTGTCGACCGTCGAACGCAGACGCTACTTCGACACAACAAAGTTTGGTAAATCAGCCGCGGGACACGATTATCCCAATGACCTGAATGAAGCAGAGAAACAGGCCGTGCTCGAGTATCTTAAAACGTTATGAGCTGCATCGCCTCGGGTTGTGCAGTGATGGCATCCTGCTGAGGGCTGAATGCCGCCATGGTCACTAGGAATATCAGAAACAGGAACACACCTGCCGCGTAAAGCAGCGGATGCGCTTTCTCACGTAACATGGTCACCGGGCTGTTTGCCGGAGGTTGTTCGTTGGAAGGATAGCCGGGAGTCCACTCCTCGCCCTGTGGCGTCATGTATTTCACCCGTGTCTTCCAGAGTTGGACACAGACTGCGGCCAGGAACAGTGCCGCGGATGCCACGATCAACGGATGTACTGGCTGAGTTTCGTCTCCCAGGCTGGCTGCACTTTCGGGAAGTTCGGTCGCCATTTTCGCCATCGAGACGGCAAACGCATTGTTCATGAAATGCACCAGCATCGGTGCCCAGAAACTGCGGGTCACGTAATACACATAATGCATGAACATCCCGAGCGGAATGACGGCAATTACATGCGCGGGGTGTGCATGCACGATACCGAACATGATCGACGTAATCACAATTCCCGGCACCAGTCCCCAGCGTGCGATCAGACCGCGGCCAATCATGCCGCGAAAGATGAGCTCTTCTCCAATAGCGGGGAAAACGGCTATCACCAGAATCAGAGACCAGAGCGAGTTGTTCGCCGCCATATCCTTTACGATTTCCATCGTCTGCATTTCGTTGAAACGTTCGAGGATGGGAATCTGTTTCGCGACGAGACTCCAGGCGTCAAAGGCAATTCGATACAATTCTCCCGACAGGAGCGCGAGGGGCAGCACGCAGATAAACAGCAATAAGCCTGTTGAAATCGCAAACGGCTGCAGATTGAGTTTCTGCAGGGGACGTTTCCCCAGGCGCAAGCAGACCGCAATCAGTCCGATAAAGACAAACACGGCCTGTTCGACCCCCGCTGCCTCCAGCGGATGGCCTTCCACGAGCTGGGCGATTTCTTTGCGGAACGTGTCAGGATCCTGGCTGATATTCGATGTGGCAATCAGATAAATCACCCCACAGACCAGAAACAGCATGATTCCCAGGAAATGGGCACCAAAAACGCCGAACATCCAGCAGATCGACTCAATCAGACCGGGCCCCGGCGGAGCCGCGTTTCCGGAACTTCCATCATGCGGACGAGGTGCGTCTTCCCCTCTGGCAGTTTGCAACGCTTGATCCAGAAACTGATCCAGTTCCTGGGCAGACTCTTGATCCTCTGACTCAAAAATCGGGGAATCAGCTGCGGTGTGTGCAGCGAGTCTCTCGGGATTTGTATCTTCCGAAGGAGAATTTTCAGGAGCGACCATGGAGATATTCTAAATCTGAGGGAGGAACGCCGGCCAAACTCGGTGCATTAACCGGACGCACGCCGTTGTAAATGATGAAATAGTTCCGACTTATGCCGTAATTCTGTGTGCGGGATGTCGTCTGTTTAATAAGTCTATGTCTTAATAGTCGGATTTACGAAGCAGGAATTTGTATTTTTTGGGGAAATCCACGAATCCTGTCAAATAATTGGCCGTGCGGAACGAATCCTCACCTGACGCCCGGCATTGTGCAGGAACTGGTTGTCGCATTTCGTTCAAATCCCGATATGATAGAAATACTGTCTCAAGCATGAACAGATTACCTTCTGTAGAGATCCCCCTGATCGAGCGCAATTCAGCAATGGCCCCCAATTCATCCTCAGATTCCGGCACCCCGCAGCAAGATCGACAGTTGCAGTACTGCGCGAACTGCAATTCCACTTACTTTCAGCAGTCCGGTTCTGATAATTGCCCCGTCTGCGGTGCACGCGTGGATGACATTTCGTTGATGGATCTCCAGGAAACAATCGTTGTGCAGGAGATCGACGGATTGGTTGAGAATGCGGACTCCACCTCCATTGTTGTGGAGGATCCGATTGCAGGTACCGATCTTCACGTTTATCAGTGTCAGTCGCTCCTGGGCCGGGGAGGCATGGGCATGGTTTACCTGGCGACCCATCGCGATCTGGGACGCCAGTGTGCCTTGAAGATTCTGCTGCCGCATCTTTCGGAACGCGACCCCGCCTACGTGCAGCGTTTCATTCATGAAGGTCGCGCCGTCGCCACATTGAATCATCCGAATATTGTAACCGCCCATGCGATTGGCGAGGAGCGCGGTTATCGGTTTCTGGAAATGGAACTGATCACCGGACGTGCGTTGAGTCATGTCATCCGCGAAGATGGCCCCCTCTCTGCCCTGCACGCGACATCATTGATCGCACAGGTAGCGTCAGGTCTGGGAACCGCGCACGCCAAAGGCATCATTCACCAGGATCTGAAGCTGGAAAACATTTTGTTGACCGGTGCGGGAGTCCCGAAAATCGCTGATTTCGGCCTGGCGAAGCGCATCTCTGCCGAAGAGGGAGGCGCGCATCAGCACAATCTGGCCGGTACTCCAAATTACATGGCGCCGGAACTCTTTCAGGGGGGCATGGCCAGCGCCACCTCGGACGTCTATTCGCTGGGCGTCTGCTTCTTTGTGTTGCTCACAGGCCATCTGCCGCACCGTGCGGAAAACTTCAATTCCCTGATACAGGATGTGGTTTCCAAACCGGCGCCGAGCGTTCGTGATCTCTGTCCCGAGATCCCGCTGGAGATCGCCGAGTGTGTCTCTCTGATGCTGGATAAGAGTCCCGTGAACCGGTTTCAAAACGGTTACATGGCCTCTCTGTTTCTGAATGCAATTCTCGGCCAGGTACAGAATATCGAGTCGATGCTGCACGAGGCGTTTGGGAATAACCGCAACGTTTCCTGGAAACGCAACGGTCACCAGTACATCCTCGAAGTCAAACAGAGTGAACGACGCAAGCAGACTGTCATCATCGAACCCAGCGAACATCAGCTGCATGAACGGCTGCTGTTAATCTACAGCACCTGCTGTGATGCCCAGCCCGAATATTACGAGGAAGCACTGCGTCTGAATTCCGAAATATCGCATGGGGGAATCTCGATTCGGGACGTGAATGGCCAGGCAAAGTTCGTCATGGTGGATACCTTCCCCCGCTCTTCAGTTGATGCAGAGGATATTCGCAAAAGTGTGATCGCCGTGGCCCAGCACGCCGATGAAATCGAAGAGAAACTGACCGGTCACGATTTTCACTAGGTCGCCTCCCTCTCTCTGCATCTGATCAGAGGGGTTGCAGGGATTATAAAGGCCAGGTCAGCCTGTCAGCCGGTGCCGTTTTGCTGCGAGCAACTGACATAATCAGGCGGATTTACTGTGAAATCCCCCCGAACCGAAAGCAGGCGCTTGACCCTGCTTTCCAGGCAGGGATATATTGAAATCGGAGACTTTACGGGAAACAGACGCGCAGCTCCGGCTGCGACAACGCATTCCCGTCTCTCAAAACCGCTCTTCCTGAGTGTACATGTTTATGCTGGCCTGTCTGAAAGCTACCTGATAACAAGGTGATTTTGCAGCGAATTGGTAAAGACTCTATGGGATTTTCCCGGGTTACGTCGATATACTGTAACAGACAGCCAATTGCTCATTTCCGTGCATCGTGAGAAACTTCGGGGTTATTACATGCGTCAATTACTGAAACGTTCTGCTCTGACAACATTTATCTGCAGCTGTCTGGCACTGCTGACAGGTGGTATGCCAGCGCAGGCTCAGGAAAATAAACTGACTCGTGGATTTACCATTAAACCCGATTTGACCGCGACCGGTGAAGAACGGGCGACTCAGAAATCTCTCTGGGTTCTGGATGCGACTTTCAAGCCGATGCGTATGATCCGCATGGATCTGACGAATCCCAAAACGGGGAAAAAAGAGAAGACTCTCGTCTGGTACCTGGTCTATAAATGCGTGTTACGACCGCTGGAACGTCCGGGCTCATCAAATGACCTCACGCCACAGAATGTAGAAGTTCCACCTCTGGGGCCTTCCCTGTTCGTGCCGGAAGTCGTCTTGATCACCAACGATAACGGCCAGCAGACCAGCTACCCCAACCAGATCGTTCCCGAAGCGGAAGTGATCATCAATAAGCGGGAGCGTCGTCAGTTCAAAAATGCCGTCGATATCATCGGAGAGTTGCCCCCCGAGACCGCAGCTGATGCAAAATCGGAAAACGCCATCTATGGTGTCTGTGTCTGGACAGGCGTGGACCCCAATACTGACTATTTCACGATTCTCTTCTATGGTCTCTCAAATGGCTATAAAAAGGTCGAAGGACCCGACGGGAAAGAAATGACCCTACGCAAGGTCCTGGTTCAGCAATACTGGCGACCGGGAGACCAGTTTGGACAGCAGGAACAGGAGTTCCGTCCGAAAGGGAGTCCCTTCTGGCAATACCTGCCCGATGATCCTGAGCAGGCTGCCGAGATGGAAAAGAAGCTCAATCTGAATGCGGCTGAGCAAAAACAGCCCTGATTTCTCCCTGACTGCTGAAAAACAGTGGGAAATTGTCCAGAAAAGGGTTTATCTCTTGCAAGTTCAGGCCTGATTCGCCAATATACGGCCTCGATTAACCAATATTTTAGGAAAAGCCCCTGTCAGGGGCGACTTTTGCTACCTGAGGAAAAGAGTAATGGCACATAAGAAAGGTCAAGGTTCCAGCCGTAACGGTCGCGATTCAGAAGCACAGCGCCGTGGAATCAAGAAATTCGGCGGTGAAAGCGTTCTGGCAGGAAACATCATCGCCCGTCAGTGCGGTACCAAATGGCATCCTGGTAAAAACGTGGGAATGGGCAAAGACTACACCATCTTCTCACTGGTTGAAGGCACTGTCTTCTTCGATAAGGATGGTCGACGGATCAACGTAGAGCCTGCTTTGAACTAAGCATGCTCCCCTGGTGCACTCAGTTGCATCATGAGAATATAAAAACTCCCCGATGAAACTTTCACCGGGGAGTTTTTTTATGGTCGGTTGGACTGACTGGCGGTCAGGGTGACCGAGACTTTGGTCGGCGTCTGTTCCTTCCCCCGCAGCACGGTCACCACGACGGTGTCACCAGGCTTTTTGCTCTCGATATAATCCAGGAAGTCCGCCGCCGATTTGATCTGCTTCTGGTCTACGGCGACGATCAGATCCGCTGCCCCCCGGTCGACCCGTTCGATGACGATCAGTCCCCTTCTCTGTCGCACGATCTTTGGACCGCGCAAACCTGCCTTCTCAGCGGGTCCCCCCGGTGTCAGTTTCGCAATCAATAAACCCTGCTCGGTCTCATAGACACGCTGAATACCAATTTCCGGATGAATCATATGTCCGTGGGTCAGCAATTGGGGAACGACGCGGGCAACGAGGTTTGAAGGAATCGCAAAGCCCACGCCGGAACTTTGACCAGTGTTACTGGCGATCGCGGTATTGATCCCGATTAACTGCCCATGCGAATTCAGCAGGGGGCCACCTGAGTTCCCCGGGTTCACTGCGGCATCAATCTGAATGATGGATTTGATCGTGCGGTTCCCCCGCAGTTTCAGCGACCGGTTCAGACTGGAGATAATGCCGCAGGTCATCGTCCGTTCCAGGCCGAACGGGTTGCCAATTGCAAAGACACGCTGTCCTACTTTCAACTTACTGGAATCGGCCATGCTGACCGGAAACAACACTTCCGGAGCTTCATCAATTTTGATCACGGCAATATCATTGATGGCATCAGCGCCGACAAAGGTGGCCTGGTATGATTTCCCGTTAAACAGGGTGACATTCACCTGCTGGGCATCTTCGATCACATGGTAGTTGGTCAGAATGTGCCCTGCTTTGTCGATGATGGCTCCCGATCCTGCGCCTTCTGTATCATATTCGAGCATGAAAAAACCATCGCTCTTCGTGCCTTTGGTCGTGATGTGGACCACGCTCTTATTCAGCTTTTCATACACGCTGACATTAATCTCCTCTTCGGGAGACAGCCCGCGTTGATTGAATAATTCGGTGATATGTTCCGGCGTCGTCTTGTTGGCATTAACCTCGGGGGGCGCGGGTTTCAGTGGCGTAGGAGGAATGATTCGGGGGCCGGTTAAATTCGGTTGTACCTGTGCCTCTGAAGAGGCAATCAGACCTGCAGACGGGGCATTCATCGCAGAAACGACCAGACCGCCAATCACGGCAGAGAAAAAACAACCAATGACATATTTCACGGTAGACCTCACATGACTCTGAAATCAAAGAGATTGGATAAAACAGGTAGCGCAGGGGCCTGGCTGAGAGCCGGTGGGCATGCGATTTTTCAGGAAACATAAAAAAACACATGCAATCTCTAAGAAACTACATCATAATTCGCAACCGGGTTCGCGAAGAAAACGGGATTCTTGCGATAATAGACAGTAGTGTAAGCGGCTGAAATCTTATCGAATCAACCCTGATACCGTAAATAGGAAATCAAAGATCCGGCTGGATTACACTCATTTTCTGTCTGACAGAAATGGCGAATACATCGATGTATTCCCAACCAGCTACCCGCAGTTCAGCATGAAAGGACCGCTATGCGTCGGATTGCTCTTTTAACGGCAGGTGGTGACACGCCCGCATTGAATGCCACAATCTTCGGAGCTGTGGAGCGTGCAAACGAACTACGGCTGGAAGTCGTGGGGATTATCAAAGGCTTTGGCGGACTGCTCGACCCCGCCGTACCTCACATCAGGTTGAATCCACTCTATTCAACTCTTCCTGAACTCGATCCCCGCTGCGGTGGTACGATTCTGGGTTCATCCCGCACCTATATTGATGAGTCCCATGCCGGTGAACTGCAGGTGGTTAAGAAACGCCTGGATCAGCTCGGGATCGAAGGCTTGATCTGTATCGGCGGCGACGGAACTTTGAATGGCATGCAGCCGATCTCGCAGTTCATGCCTTGTGTGCTGGCTCCCAAAACCATCGATAACGATCTCGGGTTGAATTACCTCGATGAACCAAATGAATGGGTGAAGGAAACGAACCCGGAGACCGGGAAAGAGAAGCTTCGCAAGCTGCCGGCCAAGCAGGATCTGGAGCTGGATGACATGGTCAACTACGCGACACCCGGCTATGCGACCGCGGTCTACGTCTGTGTGCAGGGCGTGCAGCGTATTCGAACCACCGCCGAAAGCCACCGACGGATCGCGATTATCGAAGTCATGGGACGGGAATCGGGATATCTTGCATTAGGGGCCGCCTATGGACAACCCGATATCGTCCTGATTCCGGAAGTCCCCCTGGATTACGATCGATTCGAACGCCGGGTCCGCGAACTCTACGACACACAGAAAAATGTGGTGATCGTCATCGGCGAAGGACTCCGGGATCAGAATGGGAAACGACTGGGGGACATTTCGCAAAGTGTCGACCCTGCCGGAAACGTGATCTTCAGTGGGGCTGCCGAGATTCTGCAGAACATGTTGATCGAGTCACTGGGGGATCATTACTTTGTCTCAAGGAAGCGACATGAAATGGCCAAGTCGGCAACCTTCACCCGTAAAATTGGTCACACACAACGCGGCGGACGTCCCATCCGCTTTGACCGGTTTTATGCCGCCCAGCTCGGGGGAAAAGCGGTCGACCTGCTGGTCCAGCGGCAGAACAACTATGTAGCCATCCTGCAGTGGAATGAGCAGCAGGGATTCCACGTCAGCTCAATCAGTGGCAATGCACTGCGGGATGCCTGGCGGGGAATCCACCCTCGTACCCTGCACCCCTCGTTCTATGATGAGCATCGCTACCAGCCTTCGAAACTGGGCGTGCAATACCTGTCAAAAATCTTTACGAACGCGGTTGGGTCTGATGACCTGGAGCTGCTTAAAGATGACCTGTTTGATACCGGCCACCTTAAAACCCGGTATCAAAGTATCAATGTAAGTGTTCACAAACACATCCGCTATCTCAGTACTCCCCAGGATCAGGGCCCCGTTGACCAGTTCTAGGGCTCTTCCTGTGGAACTTCAAAGCCAGCCGGCTCTACTTCTGGAATCGAGATGGTAGAACGTTCTTCGGAGGGAGTTTTGTTTGAGATGGTGTATGTCGCCTGTACCGCCTGATTGTTTCGCAGCAGTCCGGAGTCCGCTGCCATTGCCAGGCGGAGCTCCTTCTTGGTGGAGACATAGCGGGAAGCCACTTTGTCCGAGTGAATCATGATATCATCAATCACATACTCATCGTGCTGACGCTTGATTATCACTGTGGCACCCTGCTGGTCATCACCCAGTTTGAGGCGAGCATAACCCTGGTTTTCATTCAGTTCCATTGTCGTTAATCGTGACATCAGCAGTTCCGGGATAGAGAAGGCGATCTGAGGAACCCGATCAACCTGTCTCCAGACCAGTTCATTGAAGTCACGAGTCGAGTGACGCTGTAGATTGCGAATATTGTTTTCGTGCATGTCGTAGGCGTAGTTCTGTACCTGAACCAGCAGCTCCAGGGTGGCTTTCACAGACGATGGTCTGCCCTGCAGGTCGAGTTCGATATCATCGACCAGCAGTTGTCCCAGGTGATCACGCAGGATGTAAGTTAACGGCAGGTTCCCCTGTCGGGCATGGACCTTCGTAACAGAACCATTGAAGTCGATGTCCAGGATCTCAAAGCCTGGCTGTGCGATTTCGTCAACAGGCAGTTGGGCGACCAGGTTGGGATTGACCTTCTCCCAGACGCGCCGGTTTAAATCGGGAGTCGAACTGAAACCCAGAATCTTGACATCCCGTTTAGTCAAAGCTTCATTGAACAACAATGTGATCGCGCGGGAAGAGAACAGTGAGGTCAGAGTGACCTGCTGATTCCCATGATCCTGGAACAGTGTCACTTCTTCAACCAGGTACTGATCGGGGATATCCATTTCATCAGACTCAATCTTGAGCAGGGAGAGGTTGACCATCTTCCCGTCTTTCTGAGTGATGAAATTGGCCAGTTTGTCTTCCACTTTCAGTTCGTAATCTGCTGCAGCCATCTGCGATTCCGGAAGGGGAGCTACCTTGAGGTCTCCAAAGTTCAGGCTGCCCTGGTAGAACTTGTCGGCCGAGAATTTTTTCAGGGCGACTTTGTCATCCTGGTTGTAAGCATCCAGGAAGTTGCTGACTGCCAGCAGCATCTTGGCTTCTTTTTTCGCTGACTTCACATGATTCCCGTCCTCGCGGGATTCGACGGCGACGTCAGTCGCTTTCCATTTGCCTTCGTTGAGTTTCATCGTGATGATCATCTGCCCTGACCGTCGCGAAATACGAATAATGGCGATGTCTTTATCCATCTGGGCGTCGGGGCGTTTACGTTTTGTGTTGGAAGATTCGCCGGCGATTCGCTGGGAAAGCTTGGCCAGGAACGCGGGGTGTAACTGCTCCAGGGTTTCTTTGAATTCGCCGTCTGTGGATGCCAGAATGTCATCACGGTTACCGTCTTCCCAGGCATCGACAAATTCGCGGATGGTCACTAACAGATCCATCTGCTCGGTGACCGACTTCATCACGTTCAGGTTTTTCGATTTCTGGTTGATATAAATGTCATCAACAACCCACTCTCCGGTCTTGGTGACTTTCTTCAACTCGTAGAGCAGTTTCTTTTTGTTTTTACCGACTTCAACAACCACTTTTTTGTGGTTCTCGGAAACATCCTTGATTTCTACAATCGTGGCTTCACCGGTCGGAATATTGAGAACCTTCAGGTCATCCAGCGACGACTTGTCTCTGAATGCCACCTTGGAAAACTTCATGGTGGTGTGATGTTTCAGTTTTCGGATGTCTTCTTTTTCCATTGCCTGTGCAAACTGCTCAATGGTCTTCATTTCGACCATGGAAGCACAACCTGTTACCGATACAAGTAGAAGCAGGCCACTGACCAGAGAGAAACCGTTTTTTAACATCATGATTAGTCCAGGCAGGTATTGGGGTTTTGAGAGGTATGAGGATTTGGTGTTTCAATTCCGAAAGCGGAGACGTTTACAACAAGATATGCTTTCGAGATTCAAACGAATGACAACTGCTTGTGGATTGAGAGTCTTAAAGACAGTTGCGAGAGAGGAGACGTTTTTTTGCAGGTTTGCGGATTTTCGTCAAGAGGGTTCCTGGGAAAAACGGTACGTTTCGTGCAGATGCAGGAAAATATTAATTGGGGTTGGCCTGAATTCCGAAATTAATATAATGCATGCCCCTCGCCTGTTATTCATTTCTAAAGTGATTCCCCTCTTCGTCTGTTTTCCGTTCAGGCTAAATGCATTTCCTGGGCCTTTCGCTACTGTCTGTGTTAGTGGAAAATCTGTGACACATATTCGGAAACGAATTCTATTGATCTGTGGTTTCATCTGCCTGCTTGCCAGTTCGGCGCTCGCAGACGGCGATACTGCTGTCTCCACCCGACTGCGGGTTGAATGGGGGGAGCAGACTCCTCGACTCTGGAATGCACGCTTCGAACTGACTGAGGGCGAAATTACTGCGGTTCGCTCGCTGGGAGTCGATGCCGACGAAATTTCTGTCATCACCCGGGATCAGGGGGCCGTACTGTATCAGCCTCGGACCAGTCGGGTATTCAACAGTATTGAATTTGATGTCCAGGGGACTCCTGCTGCTAAGCTGCAGGTCTTTCTCCAGGATCGCAATGACTCCTCGATCACTTTGAAACAGCAGTTTTCGCTGAACGAACTGATGCAGCAGAAAGAGATCCTGCCGATCTCCCAGACCGGTGCTCAGTTGATTGTGCAGCAGGCCCCTGGGAAAAAGCTGGCTCTGCAGGTCGACCGCCCCCATTTGGTGTATGAGCCGGCAGAATCAGTTCGGTTTCAGGTTGTTCCCGCCTTTTTGCACGGAAAAGAAATCTCCTCAGACGATGTTCTCAGCTGGCAAGTCACTCGGGCCCGCAGCACGGAAGCGGTGTTGGAAGGCCAAATCAAACTTTCCGAGGTGTCACAAGAGAACCTTACCAAAACAGGTATCTCTCTGGAGTTCAAGGCACCCGCAGAAGGAGTTTATCTGCTGCAGGTCAACGCGGACTCGGGGCAGGAATCCCTGGCGCAGTTTGTTGTCCTGGACCAGGGCGTGACGACTTCACTGGCTGAAAGTGAATCATCCGTGCTGGTCGACAGTCTTTCGCTGGATGGAAAACAGGATCAGAACGATCTGGTCGCCCGGCGGGCGCGCAACCGGCTCCGCAATTCGTTTCGCTCATTGTTTAAATCTGGCAAGGAATTACCTGCGGACACTTCGGCAGCAGCACCCTGGTCTGCTTACCACTTGAAAATCAGGCATCCGCACCTGCCACATAAGCTGGTGATCACCTATCCTGAGTCAACAGATACCCATCTGGGGTTCAGTCTGCTGGAACCAGACGCCGCAGGGCAACTGGTTCCGGTTGGCATTGATGGGGGCGTCTACCACGCTGCAGCATCCCCTGCCTCGAACCTGCAGAAACGGGAGACAGAATCACGGGCCGAACTGCTGTTCTGGCCTAAAGTCACCAATCCCGTGTTGCTATTCCATAGTCTGGGACATCCTGGAGCCGCAGAAGTGGCTGAGGTCTCGGTTTATGAATTGGCGAGTAATAAAAATGAGGAGTCGACAGAGCTTTCGCAACCCACAGAGAAAAAACGACTCGTGGGACCCTATCTGCAAAAGCCGCTGCTCCCCGAAATATTTGGCGCTGCACAGGTCCTGGACATCAACAGTCATCGCAGTCTGGATGACTGGCAGACCTTTTATGAGGCGGGAGGCCGGTTGGCACAGTATCTGAAATACCAGAGCTTTAACAGTGTCCTCCTGGGTGTCGCAGCCGATGGCAGTGCGATCTATCCTTCCCGGCACTTACAGCCAACTCCACGTTATGACTCGGGAGTGTACCATTCTTCCGGGCAGGATCTTCAGCGGAAAGACGTGCTGGAAATGCTGTTCCGGATTTTTGACCGGGAGCAGTTAACCCTGGTGCCTGAATTGCAGTTCTCGTCAGTCAATGCGGCTCTGGAAAAACTGATTGAGGAGCAGTCTGAGCAGGCAGTGGGTGTCGAACTCGTTAACCTGCACGGCCAGACCTGGAAAAAATCACAGGTGGCCGCTCGCGGGCAGGCCCCCTTCTACAATCCCCTGCATCCCCGGGTTCAGGAAGAAATTGTCAACATCTTTACTGAGCTGGTCCAGCGTTATCAGGCACATCCTTCGTTTCAGGGAGTGGCGGTACAGCTCAGTCTGAATGGTTATCTACAACTCCCGGGACTGGATTGGGGCTATGATGATGCGACTGTGGCCACTTTCTCTCGGGAGACAGGTGTGCGAATTCCCCGGTTCGCTGAATCACAACGGTTTGAAAAACGATATCAGTACCTGACCACGACGGCTCTACCTCAATGGACCGACTGGCGCTGTCAGAAAATCCGGGCTCTGCATGAGCAGCTTGCAACAGTTTTGTCGAAAGCGAAACCCGACGCACAACTGGTGTTTTCTGCCCGCGAATTGATTCCGACGCAAAGTCGGCAGGGTAATGTGATTTCTGCTTTGAAAACCGGTGCTCCGTTTCGACCGGTATTGATGGAGATGGGGCTCGATTTTTCCCGCTATGATCAGATCACGAACGCCGTCGTAATCCGGCCTCAGCGTTTCATTTGGGGGCAACAGGCCGAGTACGATCTTCAGTTTCTGAACACTCACTCCAACATTGATGACAGTTTCAAGTCGCGCGTTAATGGCGTTGTCTATTATCACCAACCACTGGAAATCCGGATTCCTGAATTCGACCGGATGTCTCCCTGGCAGCCGGCCTTTACCTGGCTGGCCACTCAGGCTTCGCCCTCAGCAGCAGCCAATCGGATTCGCTATGTGCATTCCATCGCGGCGCTGGATCCCTATATGACATTTGATGGCGGCTGGACGATTCCCTTTGGCCAGGAAGAGGCAACACGTTCCCTGCGATCACAACTAATTCAATTACCGGCCCGTCCATTCCAGACAATCGACTCCTCAGAGCAACCGGTGATTACCCGTTTTTCCAGAGGGAAAGACAAGTCTGTCTTCTATCTGGTCAACGACTTCCCTTACTGCTGCGAAGCGACCGTATCATTGATGATGACATCAAAAGCGTCCGTGGCCCGGCTCGGAAACGGCGAATCGGTGCAGTTCACTCGTACGACAGAAGGTGTCTGCAGCTATAAGATCTCCCTGGAAGCCTACGATCTGCAGGCGTTTGAGATCGACGACGCCCAGGCGAGACTGATCTCCGTCAAAACCACCATTGATCAGGATGATCTGCAGGAACTACAGGCGCGTATCGATCAAAAGAAAAAAATGCTGGTGCAACTGCATCGATCACTGGATGATGCATCGGCTGTCGTCTTCAAGGCGGATTTTGAAGCCAAAAACTCACGGGATTATATCCTCGCAGGCTGGGAGTCTAAAACGGATCAGCGGGTTTCCTGGAATCTCGATACCTCAGAAGCGCATTCGGGCCGCACCTCACTCGTGCTGGATACCCGCCCGGGAAATAACTTCCTGCGTACGAATCCCATTCCTCTGGAGAATTGCCGCTATCTGAATATGGGTGTCTGGATGAAATCAAAGTCACCCAATATGCAGGTGCGGATTTCTCTGGAAGCCGAGCAGAATGGAAAGCTCAAGGCGCAGTCAGCCATCATCGGTGTGGACCAGAACTGGCGGAAGTACGTCTTCCGTGTGAAAGACATTCCCTCCTCACAGATTCAGAATGCCCAGATCGTGATCGAGAAATTGGGGAATGAAAAATTATGGATCGATGATGTCGATCTGCAAATCCATCAAATTTCTCCCGAAGATGACCGTCAGCTGACCAAGCTGATCTCAACGCTGGCTCTGGCCTGGGACTCACAACGCTACCTGGACTGCTATCGCCTGCTGGAAAGTTACTGGGGCCAGTTCGGGGAAACCATCGCCCCACAGTCTCAGCCGACCCAGGAGGAAGCTGAGCCCGTCAAACACGTTGAGCGGCGGGGCCTCCGCAAGCTGATTCAGCGCTGAAAGTCAGAGCGCAGTGCGCGAGTTAGTGCTGTCGGACTCGCTTTTTCATCAGTCGTATTAAGGGAATATGCGAATTCCCCTGATTTGAGACTGTGGAAGTGCTATAATGGATGATGAACACTTCATTCATTGACATTCTCATGCAACCACTCATCTTGCAAGGAAGGGTTTGTGATGGCAGCTCGCAAAACTGGCACCAGAACAGATGGAACCAAGTCCCGGTTACCCGCAAAAAAAACAACCACAAAACGTTCGGCAAACAAGCAGAACGGAAAAGTACATACGATTGGAAGTTATCTGATTCAGCGTCTGCAGAACTACGGGATTACCGATCTGTTCGGAATCCCGGGCGATTTTGTGCTGCAGTTCTACGGGATGCTGGAAGAGAGTCCGATTCGTGTGATCGGAACGACACGCGAAGATAACGCGGGCTACGCTGCCGACGGATATGCCCGCGTGCATGGCTTGGGAGCAGTCTGCGTCACCTACTGTGTGGGTGGCTTGTCGCTGTGTAACTCGATAGCTGGGGCCTACGCTGAAAAATCTCCCGTGATCGTCATCAGTGGCTCACCGGGTATGACAGAACGTGCCAGCGATCCCCTGTTGCATCACCGTGTCAAAGATTTTCACACCCAGCGGGATGTCTTCGAGAAAATCACGGTCGCTTCTGCAGTTCTCAATGACCCGATGACCGCCTTTCATGAAATTGATCGCTGCCTGGAGGCCTGTGTGCGTTTCAAGAGGCCCGTTTACCTGGAAATCCCCCGAGATTGCGTCCATACCAAGGCGATTGTCCCCCATGTTCCGGACGACAGCCAGCCGGAGAGCGATGTAAATGCACTCCGCGAGTCACTGGAAGAAGCTACCGAACTGCTTGAAGCCAGCAAGAAGCCCGTCATTGTGGCTGGTGTTGAACTGCATCGCTTCGGGTTGCGGGAAGAAGTGCTGAAATTCGCGGAGAAGCACCAGATCCCCATGTGTGCGACTATACTGGGGAAATCAGTCGTCAGCGAATTACACCCTTTATACCTGGGCGTCTATGAAGGGGCCATGGGGCGCAACGAAGTGCAGAAATACGTCGAAGAGAGTGATTGTGTAATTCTCCTCGGTACCTTCATGACAGATATTAATCTGGGTATCTACACCGCGCACCTCGATCCCGGCAAATGCATCTACGCCACCAGCGAGAAGTTGCGGATCAGCTACCACCATTTTCACGATGTCGTCTTCTCGGATTTTGTGAAAGCACTGCGTAAGCAGAAAATGAAGGTAGTGAAGCGCAAAATTCCGGATCAGGTCCGTCCACCGCAGATTGAGTTCAAAGTGAATCCAACTGCGCCTGTGACCACAAAACACCTGTTCCAAAGCATCAATCAGATTCTGAGTGACGATACGGTCGTGGTGACGGATGTCGGGGACTGCCTGTTTGGGGCCGTCGATTTGACTATCAGCACCCATACCAAGTTCCTGAGTCCCGCTTACTATACTTCCATGGGGTTTGCGATCCCGGCTTCGATCGGAGCCCAGGTCGCTAATCAGGAACTCAGGCCGATTGTTCTGGTGGGAGATGGTGCGTTTCAGATGACCTGTCTGGAGCTCTCAACGGCCCTCAAGCTGGGGTACAATCCAATCGTGATTGTGCTGAATAATAAGGGATATACGACCGAACGTTTCCTGCAGGAGGGACCGTTCAATGATATTCCCGACTGGAAATATCATAACATTACGGATCTGATCGGCGGAGGCTGGGGCTTTGAAGTCAGCACGGAAGGCGATCTGGAGAAGGCGCTCAAAGCGGCGCTGGCCAATACGGACAGCTTGAGCGTGATTAATGTCCATCTGAAACCGATGGATGTCAGCCCTGCTTTGACGCGGCTGGCTGAGAAGATGTCCAAAACACTTTGATTTGATGAGCTTAAAACGTAAAAAAGCCGGGCGAGAGTCCCGTTCTCATCGTCCGGCTTGAGTCCTTTCGCATGCAGATTCCGGCACAAGGCGCGAAATCTGTGTAAGTTACTACGAAAGGGTCCCCCCTGTTGTAACTGGCAGCGATTATTGCTGCTGCTGAGCTTCGTGCTCAAGCTTGTATTGTTCCAGTACTTCCCGCTGGTTGTACAACTGCTCTTCGGGGCCGGCCGGGAAGAACTGCACGTCATCATTCAGGTAGTAGGCTGAAGGCAATGTCTGGCCTCCCAGGCTGGTCTGGCATCCAGAGTTCGCTAATCCCATCAGTGCTAAACCCAGTACTCCAACAGTTGACCAATTTTTAAGCTGGCGAATCACCATGATTGTCCTCGGAAAGTAAAGTTGTCGAATGGCACCTGTCGGGGAGAAACGGAAACAGGTTAAAACAAGTGCCGGTAATACCTTGGGATCAGTCTGTCCATAAACGCAATCCATCATTTCAACGGGAAATGACTGGCAAGGTCACGCATTACTATCATGTGTGTACTTCTATTATCGACAATCACGACTGGAATCTTCGGTATAATCTGCGTAATCGGACAATATTTTGTATCAAGCACAACTGGCGGACATAGATATGGCGTTGCCGGAGTGTATGTTCAGTTGGTCGACATGGCGTTGTCTGAACTCTGCACCGACTTCCGCTCCCGCTGATACTGTTCCAGAACTTTCCGCTGATCATTCAGCTGGTCTTCAGCACTGATTGGAAACATCTGCACAACGTCCATGCTGTAAAACTCATAATGGTGTGGGACAGCCCTTTCGTGAGGCTGACGCACCATCTGGTTCTGGATGCTGGTAAACGTGATGACTGTGAAGAAAAGCAAACCTGTACTGAAGAGAACGAGTTTCTGGCGAGCCTGCATCATAACCTCGAACTGCGAATGAGAGAGAACAGCCACCCTGCTGCTGTGAGAGGTGACCTGGATTGGATAGGACCGAAGTATTACTCCCGAAAAGATCAATGCTTTAAATCGAGAGTGAAGTGGAGCATCGATAAAATACATCGGCTCCATCAGCAGAGTATCGGTCGCCTCAATCGAAATCTTTAGCGCAGTCCCCCTGTTGTGCCAGTTGACGAGCAGGCGCACCGAGACCGCAGAACTCTCATTTATCAGTTGGATCACATCCGCAAGACTATCAGCCCTGCTTGAATGCCCGTTGCAGTTCTTCCAGCGAAGTCTTGCCTTCCGCGACCAGACGGATACCGTCTTTCTGCATTGAAGGCATATCCTGCTTTTTTGCCAAGGCTTTGATTTTGGCGGGATCGCCGCCACCGATGATCAGTTGCTTCATCTCATCGGTCATTTCGATAAACTCCAGAAGCAAGGTCTGTCCATAGTAACCGAGCCCGTCGCATTTTTCACAGGGTTCGATTTCGTTGCCATCTTCATCCACGGTTTCACGCGGCGGACGATACAGCATCTTGGTCGTTTTGGGTAAACCCATCTTGGCAATCAGTTTAGGGTTGGGCCGGAATGCTTCTTTACACTTGTCACAAAGTGTACGAATCAGGCGATAGCCTACAACACACTTCAGAGTATCCACGCCCTTCTCGACGCTGCCTGCCAGCTTGCAGAACTTCATCATCCCGGTAACAGCGTCTTTGGCCGAAATCTCAGCGATCATGGTGATCTCGTCTTTGACCCCCATGATGCTGCGGACATAGTCTTCATCCGTGATGGGCTTCAGATAAATGATATCTGCTTCCATACGGATGATTCGCCGCAACTCGTCGTCAAACGTATCTCCCTCTTTTTCATCCAGGGTTGCGATGTGGCTGAACTCGCGATGCTCCGGTTCTGCCAGAGCGAAGATCGTATACTGGTAGGCGTCAACAGATCGCACCACACCAAAGGTGGTGGTGGTCAGTCCCGAGTTCGGGGGGCCACTGACCAGAATCAATCCGTTGCGACCGGTGCTCAGCGAACGAATGCGTTCTTTCAGCTCCTCGGTAATCCCGATATCGTCTGCGCGATCCAGGGGATGTTTCACGTCGATGGCTTTGATTGTCAACCGTTCGCCCGCAGGTGTTGGAGCAGTGGCGACCCGCAACTGGTAATTCACCTCTTCCAGTTCCGCATTCACGCCCCCCTGCTGGGGACGTTTCCGTTCCTGGATGTTCAAGCCGGAGAGCAGTTTAATGATCTGCACCACGGCCATTCCCTGTTGTTTGGAAAGCTTGGGGCCCGGGTTAGGTACGCCATCCACATAAAAGGCCACCTGATACCGTTCGCCCTTTGGTTCAAATCGAATCATCTGTGCCCGCAGAGCCAGCCCGTCGGTGATGATATTCTTAGCGGGCATCAATCCCGCTTTGACCAGACGTGCATTATCTTTCAGATTCGCGGGCTGTCCATTTAACGCCCCCTGGAACGAGACTGGTTCGATCTCTTCTTCGAGTTCTTCCTCTTCATCCCGGGACTTTCCAAAACCAAAGATCACAGGCGTTACCTCTTATATCAATCGGAGTAAATATCTGACGGGCGATCGTAAATCAGACGATTTCGACCAGTCTCTCAGCACTGGTACCCATTTTAACAGAAACCTTACAGCAGGCCATAATCCTGCAGAGTTTTCTCGAGCACCTTCATTGAATCGGCATCCAGTTGTGTCATGGGGAGACGGACTTCACCGTTATCGCGCCCCAGTAACTGCATGGCTGCTTTGATCGGGATCGGGTTCGTCGCCAGTCCCAGCAGGTTACGGCAGAGCGTGAACAGCCGGTAGTGCCATTCGCGGGCCTTGGCGAGATCGCCGGCATTGAATGCCGCCAGCATCGCTTTGACATCGGCAGGAACAATATTACCAACGACCGACACAACCCCCTTGCCTCCCAGCGCCATCAGTGGCAGAGTCAAGCTGTCATCGCCTGAGAGAACTGCCAGATCACAGCAGGAAAGAATATGCGAAGCCTGATCCATCGAACCGGTAGACTCTTTCACGGCAACAATATTCGGGATTTCGGCGAGGCGAATAATTGTTTCCGGCTCAATATTCTTCGCAGTCCGACCAGGGATGTTATACACGACAATCGGCAGTTGAACAGACTCAGCAATCGCTTTGTAGTGCTGATAAAAGCCTTCCTGGGTCGGCTTGTTGTAGTATGGGGCCACGTGCAGAGCACCGTCGGCGCCTGCCTGTTCAGCGTACTTGGTCAGCTCGACTGCCTCACGTGTACTGTTGGAACCGGTGCCTGCCATGACTTTGATCCGGCCGGCAGCCTGTTTACAGACGATGGAAATGACCTGTTTGTGTTCATCGTGTGAGAGTGTGGGAGATTCTCCGGTTGTTCCCACCGGACACAAGGTGTCGGTTCCCTGCTCGACATGGTAATCGATCAGCGCCTGTAAGCCGCTTTCGTCGATTTCGCCATTCTTGAACGGGGTGATCATTGCCACCGAAAGACCTGCAAACAGGTCACTTTGATTCGCCATGCTTATCTTACCTTATTTGAATTTTACTGTCCGGTATGATTCTGTCCGACCAGTTCGATTTCATTTAATTGCTTGAGACTAGGAGCGGTTTTCCCAGTCTACATTCGACAGGGATGCCAGTGCCAGCTGCAGGGCGTGTGTGCCGTCGCGGCCATGTCCCTGTGCCTGGACAGCCATGTAAAGCTGATGTCCCAGGGCCAGCCCGGGGAGGCTCAGGTTCATCTTTTTAGCTTCTGCCAGTGCGATCCCCATATCTTTGATAAAGTGCTCTACGAAAAAGCCCGGATCAAAATTATTGTCCATGATCCGCGGTCCCAGGTTGGAGAGCGACCAGCTGCCGGCAGCACCACTGCCCACCGACTGCAGAACCGTAGGCAGGTCCAGACCCGCTTTGTAACCATAGAGCAGCGCTTCGCAGACGCCGATCATGTTGGTGGCGATGAGAATCTGGTTCACCATTTTCGTATGCTGGCCTGATCCTGCTTCTCCCTGGTAGACAATCGTTTTGCCCATGGCATCCCAGCAGGGTTTCAATGCGTCGACCACGGCTTCGTCACCACCGATCATGATGGACAGCGTGCCGTTTTTCGCTCCCACATCCCCACCGGAGACGGGGGCATCCACGCTGTACACACCTTTGGCCTGAGCAGCTTCTGCGATTTCGACCGCCAGGGAAGGATCGCTGGTGGTCATATCGACCAGGATCTTGCCTTCGGAAGCACCAGCGAGTGCTCCTTCTTCACCGAGAATGACTTCCTGGACGTCAGCCGGGAAACCGACGATGGAGAAGATGACATCGGCTGCTTCTGCGACCGCTTTGGGAGAGTCAGCCCAGGAGGCCCCTTTCTGAATCAGCGGTTCTGCTTTGGATTTACTGCGATTATAAACCGTGGCTGAGAACCCCGCATCCATCAGGTGTCCCACCATGCTGGCTCCCATGACTCCGGTTCCAATCCAGCCAATTTTTGTTGTTCCCGGTTGAATGGTCGGTATCGCCATAAAATCAATCCCTTTGTCTTTTAAATCAAATTCGTCAGTATGCTTACAATCATTCACTCGATTTCCAACTGGAGATCGTAAAAAAATGATTGCCATATCTCAAGTTAGCACGATATTTCCCACTGGCAGTATATCGAGCTGAGACTCAGATGTCATATGACTGGTTCATTTTTTTGCGAACAATTGGCGCCGGCCTTCGAGTTTCTGAGCTGTTTTACAGGGGGAATGTAAAAGAAACTTGCATCACAGTCTGGAGCGAGGGAGAATTTGACAGATGAATCGCTCCCTGCCCTCCCCACGCAGTTCAGGTCGACTAATTTTCAGATAGAGAGACAGGTTTGTGATGATGATCCAGAATGTGGCATCAGGGCTGGTGGTTTTGGCAGCGTTGATCATGCTGCAGCCCTCCGCAGCCCGGGCCCAGTGTAGCAACTACCCTTGTGGTCCCGACGGGGCACCACTGCTGCAGAGACTGACGCCGCAGGGATTTATGGGCGCCGATTTTCGAGGTAGCTGTGCCCAGCACGATCAGTGTTACCAGATTCCGGGAATTAACAGGCGTTATTGCGATTTGCAGTTGAAGCAGGAACTGCATCGCCGCTGTGAGTGTTCAGCCTTTCCACTCGGCTGCCGGATGGTGGCCAATATGATGTATTTGCAGGTCCGATTGTTTGGCAGACGGCCTTACTTGAACTCACAGTACCAGTCGCCTTATCATGGCCCATCGCCTTACTACGCACCGCCTCCGGTTTATTCGGCTCCGGCACCGGTTGTTTATCCAGCACCTGTCGTCTATTTCGGATATTAGCGGAAACAGTAGGGCTGACTTACTCTCTATTTCCCTCTCGTATAGTACGAAGTCAAACGATGTCCGAGCCCCACGCTTATCTGAACGGCGAAATAATCCCCCAGTCTGAAGCCCGGCTGGCGGTTTCGGATCTGGGAATTGTCTATGGTGCGGCCGTAACCGAAATGGTACGCACATTTCAGCAGCGTCCTTTCATGCTGGATGAGCATCTGAAACGCCTCGAATCTGCATTGGACTATGCCTGCATCGATCCTCCCCTGCCTCGATCTGAGCTCAAACAGATCTGTCTGTCACTGGTTGAACAGAACGCTTCTCTGCTCTCAGCGGAACAGGACCTGGGTTTGACGATCTTTTTTACCGCAGGTCAGAATCTGCCTTACCTGGGGCTGGCAGCACTGGAAGAGTGCCGCACTCCCACAGTTTGTGCCCACACCTTTCCTCTCGCATTTGAACTGTGGGATCAGAAATATACCAGCGGTCAGTACCTGATCCGCTCGGAAGTGGAGCAGCTCAATCCCCGGGTCTTTGATCCGCGAGTGAAGTCCCGCAGCCGGATCCATCTGTTTCGCGCCGATAAACTGATTCGCAAACAGGTTCCCGCAGCGAGTGCCCTGCTGTTTGACGAACAGGGATATGTTGCGGAAACCACCATCGGTAATTTCTTCCTGGTCCAGGACCGGACGATCCTCACCCCCCGTCCGGAGTATGTTCTGCAGGGAATCAGCCAGATGATGGTAGCCCGATTAGCGAAGCAACTTGGACTGGACTATGTGGAAACAGATATTTCCGAAGAAATGCTGCTTCAGGCAGATGAAGCATTGACGTCCTCCAGTGGCTATTGTCTGATGCCCGTTACGCGTTACAATGATCATTTCCTTTCAGAAGGAAAGCCGGGCCCCGTGTATCAGCAGATGATCGCCGCCTGGAGCCAGGAAGTCGGAGTCGATATTGTCACGCAGGCGCAGCAGATTGGCGCAGCCCGCCGTGATAAACTTTCCTGAGCTGTTATTTATTTCTGTCGTTTGATTGAATCCCGGGAACCTGGACGTGTCGCATTATCTGGAATTTTTTAAACAGTTTCGAACGACATTTGAAACGACCGGGGCAATCGCTCCCAGCAGCCGGTTTCTGGCCAGCAACATGGCCGAGCCGATGAAACGCCATCAGGGCCCCAAGAAGGTTCTGGAGATCGGTCCGGGTACCGGCGCGGTGACCCGCGAGATCGTCAAACAGATTCGCCCGGAAGATTCACTGGACCTGGTTGAACTGAATGAGAAGTTCGTCGAAATTCTGTATAATCGGTTCGATGCCGAACGTGCTTTTCAGGAAATCAAACATCTGACATCGATTCACAACTGCCCACTGCAGGAGTACGGCGTTGGTGAGGAGTACGATTACATTGTCTCGGGACTCCCGTTGAACAATTTTCCGACCGATCTGGTGAGCGAAATCTTTCAGGCCTACTTCCGGTTGCTGAAACCGGGGGGGGTGCTCTCGTATTTCGAGTACATGTATGTCCGACCGGTTCGCAAAGTCGTATCCCGTGGTCCCGAGAACGAGCGGATTTGTCAGATCGACCAGATCATGCGGAGCTACACCAGCCAGTACCGGATTCGTACGAACTGGATCTGGTTCAACCTGCCTCCCGCCTGGGTACAACACCTGCAGAAAACAGACAGCCCGCCACCGTTGATTGAACAGGCGGCGCCTCAGGAACAAAGCTCCTGAGTTCAGGGTCAGTCTGCTTTTTTATTAGTGTCTTCGGTTTTGGATTTATTCTCTGGTTGATCTGCTGCAGGCCGTTTTAGTTCCTGGAGGGAAAGCGGATTTCGGGTGCGCTGTCGGCTCCGTGATTCCCCACCTGCAATCTCGCTCCGATCCAGGAAACCGTCCCGGTTACGATCGACTTCATCGAACCAGCGGTTAACCTGCTGCAGTTCTTCTTTGCTCAGTTTTCCGTCACCGTTCTGATCAACGGAACGTATGAAGGCCGGCCCAGAGCGCGGAAAGTTTGTCCCAAACCGTGGGCGGGAGCGTTCCTGCATCTGCATTTCGGGACGCTTCATTTCACCATCCTCTTCAGCTGGTTTTCGGCTCCGCTCCCTGCTCTGACGTTCGGGACGTTGTGCAGGACGGAATTCCGCCATCACTTTCATGAATTCTTCACGGGTCAGTTCCGCATCCCCGTCCTTGCCGGCTCGCTCGTAGAGCCGTTTAAGGAGGGGACGAATTCGCTCGGGGGCTTCGTCCAGTGTCAGTTTATCATCACCGTTGGTATCCAGGGACTTAAAGAAACGTCCGGCCCGTTCCTGGGAGTTCATGTTCGCGCCTTCGGGTCGAGGCGGACGTCCGTTTCCGAACATGCGTCCCATGCGCTGCAGTTGTTCGAGTGAGATTTCGTCGGTATTTAATCGTTGGAACAGCGGTTCCATTCGCTCGCGCATCGGTTCGGGTAATTCATCTTTCGAGATTATTTTATCGCCGTTGCGATCCAGCTGACTCAGGAAGCGGTTGTAGAAACGGGGGCCTTGATTGAATCGGCGTTCAGCGCCGGGCTCGAATTTCTGATCTTCTTTTTTCAGACCGCCTGTAAACTCGTCCTTCGTGAGTTGACCATCCTTGTTTTTGTCGCCAGAACGCAGCAGAAACTCAAAGAAACGCTGCTTTCCTTCAGGAACTTCATCTGCCGAGATCGTGCCATCAGCGTTTTTATCCAGTTGCTGGAATACCTTTTCTTGCGCTGATGATTCTTCTTCAGGTGCTGCCGAGAGGGGGCTGAGCGAGAAGCCGGTCAGACCAACGAGAGCCAGTACGGGAAATAAGCGTTGCATGGTCGTCACTTTCCTCAAAACAACGGTAGATTTACAGACGAGAACAGGCACTTAGCTGCCATTATACGATTAAACCCGTCGCGTGTCGAAAAGTATTGCAGGAACTCAAATATTCGTTTGCGCATGAAAAAACCCGGTGAGTTGCCTCACCGGGTCAAGCGGTTGTTCAGCCGTCGACTTCAGTTCGCCCGTTTCTTGGAAAAGTTAGAACTGAAGAATCCCTGGTCATCGGGGATGGTGTATCCGCCTGTGACAGGCAGGTACTTCTGGAAGAATGAGAACGGTGGCAGCTTGGAAAGATCGAGCCCTTCCACCTGAATCTGATCCTGGTTTTTCTTGATCAGGTCATACAGGGCGTGCAGCTGTGCGTCTGCATTCTGGTAGTTGATGATCGAGGTTTTTTCGGGGAAGTTTTCCGCGATCTGCTTGTAGTTTGGATTGTTGATCAGCGAACCGACTCCCCGATCCTTCCGCAGAATGCTTTCAATCTGCTTGACATCGTTGGAGATGAACAGCTGGTTTTCTGCGATGCAGAAAGCAGCATCAGCGGGAGACTTCAGAACAGCAGCAGGCAACTGATACAGGGTCGTGCCCTGAAATTCGCGTGCCTGTCCCGGGAAATCATCCCGCGTGGTCACCGATGCGATGATTTTCTGGAATGCATCAGAGTTTTTGAGCCCCAGAGCAACGACAAACTGCCCGGACATCTGAGTCAGGTCAATCTGCTCACCTTCTTTGATTTCAGTCGCGATCTGAATTCGACCGCTCAGGTTATCAACGATGTCCTTTTTGATGTGAATCTTGGGACCATCGGGATTGTCGGCCATCTGATCAATGATGGCAGCCAAGGCACCGGGACGCCCCTGGAATCCATCGAAGAGGGTTTCGATAGAATCGTAAGCACCAGTGATGCTCCAGTTGATCGAATAGTAAGAAGAAACCTTGTCTGAGACCCAGACCGGAGGCTGCTGAGCAATCGCCGGGCATTTGAAGATATCAATGATGCCGGAGGTAGGCTGATCGACATAGGTAAACGTTTTCGAGATCGCATCAAAATTCCTGGTAGCGACATAGCTGGATCCGCCAACGGCCTTCAACTGTGTGATCCCCAGTGCGGGCAGGAATCCCTGAACCATACCGATTTGAGGATTCACACGGCTGGCAACTCCCAGGATCGACTGCAGAGCGCCAATCGGGTTCATGTACCAGTGCATGACAGCAGGAGCATCTGCATCAGAACATTTATTGATGATGTACTGATACTCTTTCTTGCTGGACAGTGTTCCCTGTGCCTGGCCATCCCAGCGGCCGAGAACTCCTTCGAGGATTTTGTCGTCATTAGAAGCGACAAATGTTTTATCCTTCAGGAAGTATGCGAATTTTTTCGCCAGGGGAACTTTGACAGGACCTTCATCATCACCTTCTTTTTCGAAGGAAAAAATGGTGATCTTGGTGCCGTCGACACTGCGAACCGTTCGTTCTGCACCTTCCTTGTCGAGCCCCTCAGCGGTTTTTTCCAGGATCTTCTCGACGCTTTCGCCGCTTTCGCCATACTCGACGAAAGCCAGACCACCGAATTTGCCTTCATCGCTTTTGACGAACGCAATCGCGAATTCACCTGAGGGGATGCTGAGAACATTACTCAGGCCCAGGTCGGTTTCTGCCTCAAACATTTTGGAGTATTTTTCCACAATCTGGACGAGGTCTTTTTTCATGTCAGCGAAGGCGGGATCGCGAACCATTTCCGCCATCGAGCTCTGTGCCCACTTTTCTTCCAGCAGTTCTACATCCGGAATGGAGAAGTAGAGCATGGAATCATCGGGGATCCGCTGCACGGCAGTGACCCGGTTTTGAGCAGACGTGTCTTGCGCGGAGAACAGGAACATCGCCTGCATCAACATGAAAGTGAAAAACAAAAGTGGCTTTCTCATGGGAGCCTTCATTCTTTCTCTACCTGAGGGGATTTAAGATTTTTCGCGCTGGATCAACTCTTCCAATCTGTCGAACCACCAGAGCGCAACAATGTCGGTAACTGTTAATTTGTAGCAAGTCTGAAATATCTGACAAGATCAACCTGCAATCAGACTTTCAACGTTGGCCCGGAAGTCTGCATAGCAGCAGGCAGGGACATTACCTGCCTGAATGAGCGCGGGTTGCAGGAATTTTTATTTACTTTCATTTTCAGCAGATTTTCTGCGCGGTGCGTCAAAGTAACGATAACCGGTATTGGGACTGGTTTTATCGAACGCAAACGCATCACGGTTATCCAGAAAATGTTTGACGTAGGAAATCGGAATTGCAAAGCCCAGGCCTTCTCCCAGGATCAGCTTCATATTGGTGACGCCGATCACTTCACCGCGAGAGTTGAACAATGGTCCGCCGCTGTTCCCCGGGTTGATTTGCGTTGTCGTCTGAATATAGACGATCCCCTGCATGTTCCGGTTACGCGTACTGATAATGCCGCGCGAGACGGAGCGTTCCAGTCCCAGCGGATTTCCAATTGCAAATACCTCTTCCCCTTCGCGCTGGGAATCATCCTCAGCCAGGTACACCTGTCGGAATGGAAAGTCTTTCTGAAGGGGAATTCTCAGCAACGCCAGATCGAAAAATGGATTCAGAGCGATGATCTCAACATCCTTGATCTGTCGTCTCTGGAATTCACCACTTTTCGTCCGATGAAAAATCGTGACGGCGATTCGCGTCTCTTTTTCAACCACGTGATAATTGGTGACACAGTAACCACGGTCATTGATAATGAAACCGGAGCCGAGTCCACTGGGAGTCTGCACCAGCGTGACCGCCTCGCCGTAGATGCGAGCCAGTTCTTTGATGCTTTTCGCGGGCAGTTCCGCGACGGAATAGAATTTGTCTTTACTCTGGGAAACACTGGTTTTATTGGAAGAGAGTGATTCGGACTTGGTGCGGGAGCGGACCTGATCGCTGGGAATCCGCAACACTTCAATGCCGATATCAACCAGCAGATAGTCTGAGCCCTGCTTAAGCACATCCCCCTGCACTTTGTGACCGTTGACCAGTTCGATGACATCCGCCTGCGCCGGAATGGAAAGACAGAGAATCGTAATCAGCAGGCAGGTAATTCTTTTCGGGCAGCACCAGTTGTCAATCATTCCGTCGATTTCCTCTCTTCTTAGCAGCTGTCAGACCAGAAACGCGGCGAGTCGTTTCGCCTTGAGGGATGTTCTTACTCTTTATATTCGCTATGGCATTCCGTGCAGGATTTGTAGACCCGGGACATTCCCTGATCAAACTCCTGGAAATTGTCATTCTTGGCAGCTTCGACCATTTTCAGGCAGGCTTCCTGCATCGGATTAGCATGCCCCAGAAAGCCTTTGTCATCGACGTAGCCGTAACCTTCCAGGGTAATGATTTTGGAGATCGCTGCGAGCAGGTGTGCTTCCTCGATGACCTTCTCTTTCTCTGCTTTCAGGGCATCTGCACTACCGACATTCGATTTGAGCCATTTGTAGGCAATGTCAGCGCGTTTCATCAGGTCACCCATCGAGGCGACTTCGGCGATGGGTTTCTTATCGTCAGCTTCAGGCAGTCCCGCAGGGGCACTGCCGTTTAGAATCACGATGATCTGTTCGTAGGGAATTTGCATGGCGCGATAGGATTTGGCACCACGCATCAGCGGCTCTGCTGTAAAAGCAGCCGCCAGCTCACGCAGATACTTGGCATTCTTTTTCCAGCCGACATCTTCCGAATGCTGATTCGCAACTTCAGCCAGTGCCGCCAGGGTTGCGGTAAATGTGGGTATCTCAAGATAGCTTGTATTATAGGTGCCGACCGACTGCATATTCTTTGTCAGACGATTACGGATGTCTTTGACCTGAGATTCCAGAATCGGCATGGGGATAATTGTTTTCCAGTCCGTGCCGGAACCGCCACCGGCACTCGCCTGTGCAGGCTCTGTTTTCATTTCTCCCGCGGGAGCAGGAGTGGTATTAGCTGCGACATTGTTTCCAGGTAGAGCAACGGGTTGGACTGACTGATTGTTGCCCGCGACAGCCAGCGGATTGTCAAACCAGACATCGTAGGGAATCCCATCAATCATTTTCCGATCGTCATTCTCCGCGGCAGGTGTTGGCTTGGATTCATCAGGCGTGGATTGTGTAACCTGAGGAGTTGCGGGAGCCGGGGCGGGCGTTGGGGCCTGTTGTTGTGCTGGCGCGGGGGCAGAAGTGTCGTTTCCACCACATCCAGTGAACAGAAACAATGTGAGTAACGTACCTGTTGCCAGTGAGAAGTTGCGAATTGGTTTTCGATACCGGTGCCGAGATGGCTTGTTCATGGATGACTCCCTCAAGTCCTTGAAATAAAACCAATTAGATTATGTGTGATCTTCGCAGGAGATGCAACTCCAGCTTGCCCAGTTTATGAAATTGGTTTTACAGGTCTGAATGGACCAGAAGTCGCTTCACAATCAGTTTATCAAGGAAACCATGTGTCTAATGCAGCAGGCCACGCTTCCCGACCTGGGATTGCCCGACTGAAACCATCCTTAGTTGTAAAAATATTCCGATCAGGATAAGCGGGTGTGTTTGGTTGTTTGCGCAGAAATATGCCGGACGGCCCTTGTCAACTCAAACTCCACTTATTATTTGTGACCATTATCAGGTGCGTAACTGGTACCGGTTTTTCACACACAAGGTTGAAAAAGTCGAGACATCCCTCTTGCGGAAGTTATACTTGAGTGGTGGACAACCGAAAAATAATTCGTTTCCTGACTATTCAATAGCCTGTCATTGACTTCTGGAGAATAAACACAGGCGCGTTGTTGGGGACACACAACATTGATTTTATCAATCAGCTGCCATCATGGAGTTCACCCTGGTAGCAAAAGGAGTAAATGAGAGATGAACAAGATTGTTTGTTACACGTTGGGCATGATTGCCCTCACCCTTACAACAGCTCAGGCTCAGGGCCCTTCCCTTAACTTCGGTCAGGGATTCCTGCTGAGTCAGACAACAGCTCCGCCTCCGGCACCTCCTGCTGTTCTGCCTGAACCAATGCCCGAGTTGACCCCTCAACCTTACGAACACCACGTTGCTTCCCCTGCGATTCCCATGTTTGACTGTGTCAAATACAGAAAAACCAGGAATATCGCTCCCTGCTCAAATCCGAAGATTGTCACCATTGTCGATCCCTGTGCTCCCAAGAAAAGCTGTTGTGAGCCAGGCTGTGTTGCGGTCGAAATCTGTGCTCCCGAATGTGCCTGCGAGTGCGTTCGTTGCAGAAAAGATGGACGCAAGAAGATTTTTGACTACGGGAAATATAAAGTGGTCGTTGAATCTCATCGTGGTAAAGTTGTTGTGACTTACCGCGACTAAATAGAGCTGAAACAGCTTCATCACAATTTCGAACAGCCAGAAACGTTTTTGTTTCTGGCTGTTTTTTTGCGCACTTACGAACTCAGATACTTGTCAACATGAAGTCCGTGTACTCTTGAGGAGTACACGACCGCAGGGTCAGGCTAATTTGGATAGCAGATTGGTCAGGAAGATAATCGCAGCCACACCACACCAGGCCAGAATGAAGCCTCCCAGATCCTGGAATGTAGGTTTGGGGATTTCGATGTCTTTGGAATTCGGGAACATCTTTTGTCCCATCGGCTCTGGTTCCGCCGGCAGCGTACAGGGCGCATCGATTTGCTCATCCAGTTTCACCGGGGTATGCATCAGCTTGTAGAAATGATCCAGTTTTTCCTGTGGCTGACGCGGAGTAATAAAGCTGACAAGCACCCCACTCAGGATCGCCAGGCTCATGAAGAAGAACATCTGCCAGACATCCCGCATTTCAGTGGGAGATTTAAACATATCCTCAGGCAGAATTCCGGAGTTATAGAGTACGTCTGCATGGAAAGCGACGCCGATCCAGACCAGAATGCCGGTCAGAGTCGAAACCCAGACGGAAGTTACATTCCAGCGGCGCCAGACAATGCCGATCCAGAGGCTGATTCCAATACAGGCCGGCGTTTTGACGATGATTTTCAGCGCATGAATGATGTCGGTAAATGTGGTCTGGAGAATTAGAGCAAGAATCACGATCACCAGGCCGGCAATACGACCGACCCAGAGATAATGCCGCTGCGACTTATTCTTCACAATACATTTGCGGTAAATGTTCTCAGTAAACAGGCCACTGGAAATAATCATCTGGGCATCACTGGTACTCATCACCGCCGCCAATAGTGAGGCCAGCAGCAGACCAATTAATCCCGGCGCGATTCGTGGCAGGATATCGTGGGCAGCCATCCCGAACAGTTTATCTGCGAAATCACGGTCTGCACTGTCGACTTTTTCTTTTTCCTCAGGGGAAAGCGCGTTGTATTCGGGACTGGCACGCATCACGAGTGACTGGTAAACCGCCTGATCTGCCGGATCGGGTGAGTCTTTCAACGGACTGTTGTCACCCATGTACCAGACGATGCAGGCCAGTCCGGTGAACGTCCAGGCGACTGTGCAGAACCGTTTGAGGAAGTTCCCCACCGTGAAGCCGAAACGGCCTTCGTATTCTGTCTTCCCTGCACCACAGACGCCCATAATATGGGGCTGGATTACGATCCCGGCCAGTGCGGTGACGGACAGCATAAACACATAGAAGGGGGTAATCGGTTCGCCCATCGTGGCAGCCAGTTCCGGACTGACGGTTAAGTCCAGCATTCCTTTTTTAAGGTCGGCATTCTGGTTTAGTTCACCGAATCCGCCTATTTCGTAGAACACGAATGGCAGCAGGAGAAACGAAAAGATGATCGTCAGAATCCCCTGGATAAAGTCAGTGATAATCGCTGCTCCCAGACCACCGGCCATCCCATAGATTACGAACATGACAGTGACTGCCAGAATCGCGTATTCATACCCCTGCAGACGTCGTTCGGTTATCTGAAACGACTTGGTTTCCGTATTCCATTCCGCTGCCGGTACCATGAAGTTCGCTTCGACCGCGATGCGGTCCAATTCATTTCCCGTCAAGGCATCCACCATTTTTCCGGTACCAAACAGCCCCCCCGCAATAAAGGTGATCGAGATGGCGATACCGTAAAAGGAATACAGCACCGCGGTGGGGCCATTAAAGCGGGTTTCGAAGAAGTCGGCGGTCGTCAGGGCCCGCATACGGCGCATAATCGGAGCGACGATCCAGTAGAAAGGCGTTGCCCAGAGCCAGAGAAACTGCCACCAGATCCCCGCGAGTCCAGCCCGCCAGGTACCCGCAACCACACTGATGGCCTGCTCACTGCTGGTTCCCGACCCGAAGGCGAAGAACATCATGAAGACTTTGCCGAACCGGCGGCCCCCCATGAAGAAGTCGGCCATATCTTTTACTTTTTTCACCGACCACAGGCCAATGGCGAGAATGACGACGAAATAGATACCCAGTACAATCCAGTCTGCAGTATGGAGCCCGAGCCAGGAGTTCGATTCGGCGGCGAGTAACATAGGCCTGTCCTCTTAATCAGGAGCCTTTGGTAAATTTTGTTTCGAAATCAGCCTACCGCGGATTTATGAAATATGCAAACCTACTGATACAAGGTCACTTTGAATATCCAGCGAATGCCGACACGACAGACCATCGTCTGTCAGCAACTTAACAGATGAAACCGCGCACATGTCCCTGATCCCCTTTCACATTCAGAACCAAAGCCTGCAGGACCGACGGGTTACCGTTCTGGGGTTGGGACGGTTCGGGGGAGGCATCGCCGTCACTCGATTTCTGGCAGAACGAGGAGCACAGATCACCGTCCTCGATAAACTGAGCGCGAGTGAGCTGGAGGAGTCACTACAGCAGTTAGCGGACATTCAAGGGATTCGTTATATCCTCGCCGAGAAAACCCTGGAATTACCAGCCACGGATTTGCTGGTGCTGAATCCCGCGATTCCCCCGCAGCATCCTCTGCTCGCTCAGGCGGAGCGGGAACAGATTCCCGTGACCAGCGAAATCGAACTGTTCTGGCAGTTGAATCCTGCCCCGATAGTCGGGGTCACGGGCAGCAATGGAAAGTCGACCACGACCGCGATGATTCATTCCGTCATTTCCGAGTCCGGCAGCACGTGCTGGCTGGGTGGCAATATTGGCGTCAGCCTGTTGCCGCAGGTTGAACAGATTCAACCGACAGACTGGGTCATCCTGGAATTGAGCAGCTTCCAGTTACACGGCCTGGATCGTTTACAGGTGAGTCCCCAACTGGCGGTGGTGACCAACTTCAGCGCGAATCATCTCGACTGGCATCAGTCCCTCGAGCATTATCGGCACGCGAAACAGACCATCTCACGCTGGCAGACAGCGGAAGAAACAACCATCGTCAACGGCGATGATCCTGACCTGAGAAACTGGGACTATCCGGGAAACGTGTTTACGTTTGGCAGTGATACAGCTCTGAACCCCGATGTACTGGTGCAGGACCAGGGGTTTCAAGTTGACCAGTTCGAGGGAATATTTCAGCCACTGATTCCAGTTCCAGGCTGGCATAATCGTTTGAATGCTGCCGCTGCCGTCACAGTAGGACTCTGTATTGACCTGGATCCAGCAATAATCCAACGGGGACTGGAACGCTTTCAGGGCCTGCCACATCGCCTGCAGTTTATCGGGGAACATGCCGGTCGGCGGTTTTATAATGACTCACTGGCGACCACACCCGAGTCGGCTATCTGCGCACTGGAAGCCTTTGAGTCGGGAAAGATCGTTGCCCTGGCGGGGGGCTATGATAAACAGGTCGACCTGACCCCGTTTTCCCGGGAACTGCTCGCGCGAACGAAAGCGACGGCCCTGATGGGAGATACCGGAGTCAAACTTGCAGGGCTCATCTCCGGACTGCGGTCTGAGACACAGTCGTCATCAACGTCAGTGATTTCAGAACCACAGGATTCATTTGAGAACGCATTTGACTGGGCCTGGCAGCGGTCTACTCCCGGCGATGTGATTCTGCTCTCGCCGGGCTGTGCCAGTTATGGGTGGTTTGCCAATTTCCAGGAGCGCGGGGCACGCTTTGATGCGTTATTTCAGAATCTTGCAAACGCCGCGAATACTTAATCTGTCAGCGGAGTTTTGTGCGGCTCTCCACTCATCTCGCGCACATACTGCGGGACCGCGTAGCCTGGCAGACGGGTACGCAGTTCGCGAATCAGCGCCCTGCCCTGTTCTTCCGGGACTTCAAAGTGGGCCACACCGCTGACGCGATCCAGTTGATGTAAGTAATAAGGCAGCACTCCCAGATTGATCAGCTTCTCGCACAAGGCTTCCAGCGTATCCACATCATCATTGATCCCTTTGAGCAGCACCGCCTGATTCAGAACTGGGATACCAGATTGCATCAGTTGCTGAATCGCCTGTTCAACGTCACCTGAAATCTCCCGGGGATGATTGGCATGGATCACCATCCACACAGTGGTCCCGGCAGATTTGACCTGTTCCAGGATCTCGATCAGCCCCGGATGGATACGATCCGGCAACACAACAGGGAGACGGCTATGAATTCGCAATCGTTTGACGTGCGGTATCGCAGCAATCCGTTCACAAAACACGCGCAAGCGGGCGTCGGTCAACATCAGCGGATCACCGCCACTGAGAATGACCTCATGCAGGGATTTGTCCTGCTCCAGGGCCTGCCAGACCGACTCCCATTCCGCGAGGGTCCGTGGCTCCTCTCCATAAGGGTAGTGTCTGCGGAAACAATAACGACAGTGTATCGCACAGGCCCCACTGGCGATGAGCAATGCCCGACCCTGATATTTCTGCAGCAGACCGGGAGTCGACCTGACCTGTAAATCGCCAACCGCGTCGAGACTGAAGCCAGGGACCTGTTCCTGTTCGTTCAGATGCGGAAGCACCTGTCGCAACAAAGGATCCTGGAGATTTCCCGGTTCCATCCGTGCCAGAAAACTGGGGGGAACCATCAATGGGAACAAAAGGGCACTTTTTTCCGCAGCAGGTAACAGCGCCTCTGGCAGATCCAGACGCGCCAGTAATTCACGTGGATCGCGAATGGACTGCGCCAGTGATTGCTGCCAGGTGGTTTCCGGGAGTGTAGAAGACATTAACGCCAGTATTTCCAGTGGTTTAAACGAAAATCCATGCCCTGCCTACCGAAGTAATGGTAAGGGATCATTCCCGTTCGCTAACGAGGGGCTGTAGAGGGATGCCAGGGGGACAAGAATTGCCTTACAATTCGCCTGCTCTCCGTTTGCAACGGCTGAAAGATATGTTATTCTCTCGCCCTTGGAAATAAAACTCAAACGTATTTTTTACCACTCCATCATTGTCAGAGAAATCAAGTAATGCCACAAATCAGCACAGGCGATTTTCGCAAGGGTATTAAAGTTATTGTCGAAGGTGATCCATACGAAATGATCGAGGTCAATTTCGTCAAGCCGGGTAAAGGACAGGCCCTGTATCGCACCAGATTGCGTAATCTGCTGAAGGGCACCATTCTCGACCGCACTTATAAGAGTGGTGGTGAAAGCCTGGAACAGGCTGATATTCGCAAGGGAGACGGTCAGTTTCTTTATAAAGATGCCAACGGTCTGCACTTCATGGACAACGACACATATGAACAATACGCCATTGATGAAGCCGTCTGTGGTAACGCCGCTGATTACCTTCTGGATGGAGCCATCTGCAGTCTGCTGTTCTGGAACGATCAGCTGATCGGCATGGATCCCCCACAGCAGGTAATCGTGGAAGTCACTTATACCGAACCTGCTGCAAAAGGTAACACCGCAACCAACGTTACCAAGCCAGCGATTGTTGAGACAGGTGCTACGGTAAACGTCCCTGCTTTCATTAACGTGGGTGAAAAAATCAAAGTTGATACCGCCACCGGTTCCTATGTGGAACGCGTCCGTGAGTAATTCCGAACCTGCCCTGCCTGAGGCGGGTCTGTTTCAGGCAGGAATTCAGGGCTGATTTGCCATAAATGCTTGGTTTTTATGATTCTTTTGCGTAGGTTTCATGAAACTGGGCAAACTGATATTGAATTATTAACAGGTGTTGCCAAAAATACCTGAACGATCTTCGTATCAATAGATATACGAAGCGTTTAAAGGAGTACACCGCCGGGTCGTCACTGATAATTCGCTGCAAACGCCACCATGGATCTCAAGGAGGATTGACATGGATGTCTGGAATCTGTTTTTGTATGTCGTTGCATCACTGTTAGCGTTGAAATCGCTTGCCTCGCTGATGTCTCACCATAAAAAAGTCGTCGTCCAGCAACTGGCAATCGAGTATACGCAGGAACTCGCCCCCAAAGGGAAGAAATCCCAGGGTCAGACATCCGACCAGCACTCAGAGCTGTCTCCCGCGGACCAGAACGCTTCAGCAGCCTGAGACTCATCTGCTCTGTTTCTGCCCTGATTTTCGTGGGAACTTCGAGGCTGTCTGGATTGGCCTTTTTCTCAATTGAATAAGTATTACAGTTCATGTCTCAATCAGAAGAAATCACGCAGGAAGTTCCACCAGCAGTCCAAACGAATTCCGCTCCGGATGAGGTGGTGACAGACCACAACCATAAGCTCTACATCGAAACCGTCGGCTGTCAGATGAATATGCTGGACAGCGAGCTCGTGGTAGCCGATCTGCGAAAGCGGGGATATGAACTGACCCAGAACGTCAAAGAAGCTGAGACCGTTCTGTTCAACACCTGCAGTGTCCGCGAACATGCAGAGCATAAGATTTACAGTTCTCTAGGGCGGCTCCGCTACGGTGCCCGTAAGAACCCGAAAAAAGTGATCGGCGTGATGGGCTGTATGGCTCAGAAAGACCAGAAGCTGATCTTCCAGAAAGCCCCCCAGGTCGATTTCGTAGTGGGCACCGGACAACTGGCACAGGTCGCCGACCTCATCGACAAGGCACGCGTGAATCACAGTCAGAATAAACGCAGCCGGGAACTGGCTGTCGGACTGGGACGAAAAGACGGCAAGCGGGATGAGATCACCAACAGTTTCCAGAGTTACGATCCGCTGCGTGATCCGGAGATGCGACCTTCGCCTTACCAGGCATTCGTCCGCATTATGATCGGCTGCGATAAGTTCTGTTCCTACTGTGTAGTCCCCTCGACGCGCGGTCCCGAACAGAGCCGTTCGCCACGCGAAATTCTGTCCGAAGTCAAAGTACTCGCCGATCAGGGAGTCAAAGAGGTCACACTGCTGGGACAGACCGTCAACAGCTACAAGCATACGCAGGACGGAAAACTCTTCCGCCTGTCTGACCTGCTCTACCTGATCCACGATGTCGCAGGCATTGATCGTATCAAATTCGTTACCAGTTACCCCAAAGACATGACCAACGACCTGCTGGAAGCAATCCGGGACCTGCCCAAGGCAACCCGCTACCTGCATGTCCCGCTGCAGCATGGCTGCGACGAAGTTCTCAAGCACATGAAGCGGGGATACACGGTCGAAGATTACCGGGACATGATGCAACGCATCAACGAGATTCTGCCCGGCTGCTCGGTCTCCAGCGACTTCATCGTAGGTCATCCGGGCGAAACCGAAGAATCACACCAGAAGAGCCTGGAATCAATTCGCGAGTTCCGTTTTAAAAACAGCTTCATCTTCAAGTACAGTGAGCGTCCCGGCACCAAGGCGGCCGAGCGATTTGCTGACGACATTCCCGAGGATGTCAAAAAACGCCGTAATAACGAAATGCTTGACCTGCAAAACGAAATCAGCGAAGAAGACAACGCGGAATTCATTGGCAAACAGGTTGAAGTGCTTGTCGAAGGTCCAAGTAAGTCCGCCCTCAAGGCCAGTGATAACGTATCCAAAGAATCGCTGGCGGAACAGTTGATGGGACGTTCCAAGTGTGACCGGATTGTGGTCTTCGATGGAAATCCTCGACTGGCTGGTTCGCTGGCTGATGTCGAGGTGATCGACGTGACCCCCACGACGCTGATCGGGAATATCATTACCCGCGAATACCAGCATCAGACCGGCGCTTCGCTTCCCATCCTGCAGTAATCTGAACTACAGAACGCTGCGGAATGCATCTTCCAGTTGCGGATACTGGAACTGAAAGCCCGCTTCTGTCAGCTTTTTCGGGACCACCCGGGCACTGGTCAGCATCAGTTCCTGTCCCATCTCGCCAAACGCGGTTTTGACGCCCCACGCGGGGACGGGCAGACAGGTCGGACGTGACAGCACCTTCCCCAGGGTCTTGGTGAATTCCAGATTGGTAACTTCATCCGGGGCGACAAAGTTGACCGGTCCTGCCAGCTCGCTGTGGTTCAGGCAGAACTGCAATGCATTGATCACATCCGGCAGCGCGATCCAACTCCAGTATTGTTTTCCCGAGCCGAGTCTGCCTCCAACACCCATTTTGAAAGGCGTCAGCATCTGTCCCAGTGCCCCGCCCTTGCGGTCGAGAATCATGCCGAATCGCATGTTGACGACACGGATGCCCGCATCCTGGGCCGGTTGGGTGGCCTGCTCCCATGCGTGACAGACATCAGCCAGAAACCCTTCACCCCGAGGACTGGACTCATCGAGTCGTTCCTCACCACGATCTCCGTAGAAGCCAACTGCAGAGGCGCAGAGAAAGACGGACGGTTTCTGCTCCAGTGACGCCAGCTGACTGGCCAGAAGCGAAGTCGATTGAAAGCGGCTGTTGAAGATTTTCTGTTTCACTTCCGGCGACCAACGCTTACCGGCAATATTGACGCCCCCCAGATGAATCACCGCGTCAACGCCGTCAAATGCCTGGGGCTCCAGTTGGCCCTCTGCAGGATTCCACACGACCGATGTCTGTTGTGTATCGGGTGACTGCTTGCGGACCAGGAGGACGATTTCACAGTCGGGTTCTGCTTCGAGTCGTTGACATAACGCCGAACCGACCAGTCCGGAACTTCCTGAAATGAGAACTTTCATGAGAGTGTCTTTTCCAATCCCTGGGGAAACGCTACTATAAAATACTGAGTGCGCAAAGCTTGCACTGCCTGTCTTCATTGTAGCCTGCCCCCGGTAAGAGACCATCATGGATCGTTCACAAATTCGAAAGATGCTGTTGCAGACCTTTGAAGATTTTCAGATGTCCCGCAGTGAACGTTCCGCTTTGAATCAGATTATTGATCATTTGAACCTCTCAGACCACCATCTGGCTCTCATCCGTGCTGAGGCGTTTCAGATCTTCAAAGATCAGCAGCCGGTCCCCGGCATGCGTGAAAAATGCCTCGGTTGGCTGGAAGACGTGATGAAGATCCTTTCGCGGCCGGCCAGTGATGACTCTGCCATGAAGTCGGAAGCCTGGTTCAGTCCACACGATGAATGTGCCCATCGCATCTGCAGAATGATTGGCTCAGCAAATCGTCAGATCGATATCTGTGTCTTCACGATTACCGATGACCGTGTTTCCGAGGCGATCCAGGAAGCGCACCGCCGCAGTGTCTCGGTGCGTATTGTCTCCGATGATGATAAATCCTTTGATCCCGGTTCTGATATTGACCGTCTCTCGCGTGCCGGGATTCCGGTTCGCATTGACCGCAGCCAGTATCATATGCATCATAAGTTTGCACTCTTTGATTCGAAATACGTACTGACCGGCAGCTACAACTGGACCCGAAGTGCGTCTGAAAAAAACGAAGAGAATTTTATCATCACCAGCGATCCAGCGTTGCTGTTTCGTTTTGAATCCGAGTTTGAAAAGTTATGGAACCGATACGAAAACTGAAGATGTTTACGCCCTGAATAGTGTCTACGATCAGAGAGAAAGCTCAACCATGAACGTGCTCAACCTGCTCCGCCATCTGTTTCCGGTTTTTCTGGTTCTGATTATTGGAAACCATTCCCTTCAGGCTGAAAAGAGTCAGGCACGTCCCAATGTGCTGGTTATCCTGGTAGACGATCTGGGATATGGCGATCTCAGCAGCTATGGTGCTACAGATCTCAAATCCCCTCACATCGATGCGCTGCTGAAACGGGGCATGAAATTCAATAATTTCTACGCCAACTGTCCGGTCTGCTCCCCTACCCGCGCAGCATTGCTCACGGGGCGCTACCAGGACATGGTGGGGGTGCCCGGCGTCATCCGAACCCATTCGCAAAACAGCTGGGGTTATCTCGTCCCCTCGGCTGTTACCCTGGCCGATGTCTTTCAAGAGGCCGGTTATCACACAGGGATTGTGGGTAAATGGCATCTGGGGCTGGAAGCGCCCAATGTCCCGAATCAACGTGGGTTTGAGTTCTTTCGCGGTTTCCTGGGCGACATGATGGACGATTATTATCACCATCGACGCCACGATGTGAATTACATGCGATTTAATGAAAATCAGGTGGATCCGGAAGGGCACGCTACAGATCTGTTTACAGAATGGACCTGTGATTTCCTCAAGCAACAGGCACAAACGGAGCAACCCTTCTTTCTGTATCTGGCTTATAATGCCCCGCATACTCCCATCCAACCGCCGGCTGACTGGCTCGAGAAAGTCAAACAGCGCGAAGCTGGTATCGACCCAGCCCGGGCTAAGCTGGTGGCACTAATCGAGCACTTGGATGCGGGTATCGGCGAGGTGGTGAAAACCCTGGATGAAACCGGATTAAGCGAGAATACCCTGGTCATCTTCAGTTCCGACAACGGAGGCCAGTTGAGCGTGGGAGCGAATAACGGCGATCTGCGTGATGGTAAACAAAGTATGTATGAAGGGGGCCTGAAAGTTCCCACAGGCGTTGTCTGGAAAGGTCACATCTCACCGAATGTGGAAACCGATTTCATGGCGATGTCGATGGATCTGTTTCCTACCGTCTGTGAAGCCGCAGGCATCAAAGTTCCTGCAGGTTTGGACTCGGTCAGCATTCTGCCGACACTGGAGGGTAAGGCACAAACACCATTGCGAAAGCACTGGTTCTTCCGTCGACGTGAAGGGGGCAACCGTTATGGTGGAAAAACCATCGAAGCCGTTCGCAGTGGTGACTGGAAACTGCTGCAGAACAGTCCCTTCGCTCCGCTGGAACTTTACAATCTGAAAGCAGATCCCCTCGAGAAAGAGAATCTGGCAGAAAAGAACCGCAAGAAGTTCAATGAGCTTTCGACACTCTTACGTGCAGAAATTCAGCGATACGGCAGTGTTCCCTGGCAGAAACCACTTAAGTAAGCTGGACGATCTTATTTATAAACCGTCGCGCCACCCAGATTGGATTTGAGATCATCGATGGTCTGGGGCTTAATCACGGTTCCGTAGAGGAAGAGTTTCTTCAGCTTGGGAAAACGGGTCAGTTTGCTGACTTCATCATCGCTTACGCGTGTGTAAGATAGCTCCAGTGATTTCAGCCGGGGGAGATCCTGAATCAATACGAGTCCCTTGTCCGTGAGGTTGGTGCCGTGCAGGTTCAATGTTTCCAGATAAGGCAGATCTGACAGTTTCTGTAAGTCGATATTCTTCAGCTTGGCATTCGTCAGATCGATTTCCCGAACGGCAAAACCCGATTCGGGGATATCGGCGGCTGTCTCAATGGGGAGATCGCTATGGACTGGTACCACTTTCCCTCCGAGTTTCAGTACAAATTCTGTGGCAGCTTTGCTGTTGGAATCGGTTTTATTTCCACAGCCGGTGACGAACAGGATTGTCAGACTGAATGCCAGTCCCCACACTAATTTGCTCGTGAATGTTTCTTGTGACCAGTTCATGGCGTTTTTCCGTTTTTGACTAAGATGTGGTTTCTGTCAAAAAATTCTAGAGAATTCTTTTCCGGCCCATCTATAATATATCATAAGACCGTGCATCATAATCGGTTGCAACCGATCTGTGAAGCTGGTCAGAGAAAACTCTCGACATCCCCTGACTCGAAAAGTGACCTATCAGAATGACATCTTCTTCCCCTGAACTGCTGGCGGATGAGATCCACCCCGCCTCGTTGGATCAGGATCTCTTATTGAAAGATTGCCAGATTCAAAATGTGCGACGCTCCGGTCCGGGAGGCCAGCATCGCAACAAGGTTGAAACCGGAGTGGTAATCAAGCATGTGCCCACGGGAGTCACCGCCGAAGCTTCGGAGAAGCGGCAACAGGGGCGGAACCGCTCGGTCGCCCTCTTCCGACTCCGCATCAATCTGGCGATTGAGTGCCGGTTAAAGCACTTAGGAGAGGCCCCATCCAAACTCTGGCAACGCCGGATTCTTAACGGGACTGTGAAAGTCAATTCCGAACATGATGAATTCCCGGCTTTGCTGGCAGAGTCCCTTGATGTTCTGACGCACTTCCAGTTTGATCCCAGGGAAGCCAGTCAGTTCCTGGGCTGCACCTCTTCACAATTAATCAAGTTTCTAAAGAAGGAACCCCGAGCATTTGCCTGGTTGAATTACAAACGTCAGGCAGCGGGAATGCACGCCTTAAAATAGAGTACAGACCATCGATACATTTTGAGAACGCTTAGAACGCCCCGCTTCACTTGCATAGAACTTTGAATTCTGGCTGATAGAATGGAGACTGTTCCCGGATTCACCAGGACACGGTAGCAAGACAAACCGACCCCAAAATAGCAACTGGTATTTTATGAAGCATTTTTTTCAGCATGTATGGCAAAAACGGTCGCAAGTGGGGCCCTGGCTGTTTCTGATGCTGCTTGCGGGCATCATCTTCAAGTACACCTATGACGCTCCCCTGACCCTGGGGCAGTTCCACCATAATCTGCCTCTGCTGCTCCGCGTGGTCTCGGTGGCCCTCTGTCTGTGGAGTATCTACCAGATCCTGATGGTCTTTTTTCCAGGCCTGCAGAAATATCAGATCAAACGGATCGGACGAAATCGGGTCTCCCTGCCCCGGGATGGGATCGTCTATCTGTTGATGATGACAGTCCTGTTTGTGGGCTCCGTGCTCTCCCGGGAAAATATGCTGATGCTGGTCTTCGCGATGATGACCGGGCCATTCGTCTTGAACGGCTGGATCACCTACAGCATGCTGAAACAGATTCAGCTCAAACGCTTGATTCCCCAGCGGGTCATGGTCGGGGAAACTTTCACCGCAGAAATCATACTGGAAAACAATAAAAAGATACTCGCAGCACATCTGATGGAAGTGACAGACGAAGTCATCAATGGAGATGATCAGTTAAGCCCATCGGTTGTATTTCGCAGAGTCGGTCCTCGGCAGCAGGTATCTGCACATTATTCTGCCAAACTCATGCGTCGGGGAATTTATGAATTTGGCCCTCTACAGGTATCCACCCGCTATCCGCTCGGGCTCGTCAAGCGGGGGGCGGTCTTTTCCGAATTCAGTGAGTTGATTGTCCATCCGCAGATTGGTCGTCTGAGTTCACAATGGGCGGACGATTTTTTCTCGATTGCGGAAGTCGCCCAGCAGAGCCGCAGTCGAAAAGGTGTGTTCGATGACGAATTCAATCATATCCGTGAATATCGAACCGGCGACAGCCAGCGTGCTATTCACTGGAGAAGTTCCGCGCGCCTGGGTGAGTTGATGGTTCAGGAATACCACCAGAACCGCAATTACGACCTGATTATCGGCTTTGATCTGTGGTTGCCCGCGTATCCGAGTGAGCAGCAGTCCGAACGCATGGAGTGGGCGATCAGTTTCATCGGCACCTTATGCCGCGAACATTTACGCTACAGCCGCGACACGAAACTGACTCTGGTATCGCAAGGGAAAACCCTGGAAACGCTGGAAGTCGGCATCGGTTCGCAAGGGCTGGAATATCTGCTGGACTTCCTGGCGACGGTGCAACCGGGAAAATCGACCGTCAAAAAAGAGTTCCCCAGACTGGTGGCTGAAGCCAGCACACCTCGCTCCCGCACTGTGCTGATTACGACACGCAACGAACAGGACGTCCCCAAACGGGAACGTCTGCAGACCTGCTTTGAAGAGCCGGGGAACGAACTCAGTGGTCAATGGAGACTGCTCGAGGCTGACCCCGAGATTCTTTCCCGCTGGTTGATTTTGGAAAGCAGTTAACGAATTGATGGGTTGGTTGCAATAATGTTCCGCCATTTCAGATAGAGAAGAATTACTGGTGAATTTAACTCTCATTTTTCAGATCAGTGTCTACTGCCTCATCGCGTTGTCCAGCTTCATGTTTATGCTGGCCGAAGGGGGCCTGTTTCCACAGCTGTTCACAATTCCTCTTGGGTTAATCACCCTGTTTTTTACTGATCGCTGGAACAAATTCAGCATGAGTCCGCTCTGGGCGAACATTCTGGGGCTCCTGGCGTTTTTGCTGGTGTGTGGCGAATTCTTTTCTGATATCGAAGGCCGTCTGCTGGCGGGGGCGCATTTCCTGGTCTACCTGACCTGGATCATCCTGCTGCAGAAAAAAGGGGACACCCAGTACTGGTGGCTGTTTGCACTGGGATTTCTGCAGATCGCCGTCGGGGCGGTGTTGACCGAATCCGGTTACTATGGAATTCTGCTGGTCGTCTATCTGTTTCTTGCTTTCTGGACGCTCACCGTCTTCTCGATTTATCGCACTGATAAAACCTTTTCCAGTCAGCAGGCACCGACTCCCCTGCCGCGTACCGCGGTCGCTACGAGTACGACCTCCCCGTTTCACCGGCAAAGTCACGTACAGGACGGCATTCAGTCAGATCAGACACGTAAATGGATCACGGCAGAATTTATCTGGTCGTCCATAGGCTGCTCCATCAGTGCACTGATCATTTCCATGTGTTTCTTCCTGTTGATTCCGCGACTGTGGGTCAATCGTTCCTTCTTTAACAATGAGACTCTCGAAGCCGAAAAGCGTCCACTGGTGGGATTCGCTGAGAAAGTACAGCTCGGTGAAATGGGAGAAATCCTGGAAAGCTCTGAGCGGGTACTGGAACTGACGGTTTACGACAACCAGACCGAGGAGCCGATTCCCGTTATGGAATTCGTCAGAATTCTGGGTATGGACGAGCCGCTGTTTCGCGGTGCGGTTCTTTCGACCTACGACAACGGCAGCTGGAGTCGGCTGCGCCGTCACTCCAACTGGCGGTTACTGAATTCGCAGGAACTGGAAATCAAAGACCTTTACCGGCAGGAAATGGTAATGGAGTCGATCGGGACCAATGTTCTGTTCGTACTGCAACCGATCGTGGGCATGGACATGCTCAGTAAAACCGAAAATACATTGAATCTTGATACGCTGGAGATCCGTCAGACCCACCCCCCTGAGGTGGATGGGAATACCAAATACAATGTCTTCACCGCCAAGGATCTGGATCAGAACATCCTGATGAACCAGCTCGATAATGAAGAGGTCTACCTGAACTTGCCCCGCAAAGATTTAAGGCGGCTGATTCAGTACACAAAAAAACTGATCGCCGATCATCCCGAGCTGAAGACGAATCTGGCTAAGGCAAAGTTTCTGGAATCCCATTTACGCGATTCCGGAGAATTCAGCTATACACTCAACATGTCGATCGTGGATCCGGAAATCGATCCCGTGGAAGACTTCCTGTTTAATCGCAAATCAGGACATTGTGAATATTACGCATCAACACTGGCACTGATGCTACGTGCGATTGATATTCCCACGCGAGTAATCAGTGGTTTCAAAGGGGGAGATTCCAGTTATCTCTCAAACCAGTTTGAGGTGCAACAGCGTTACGCCCATTCGTGGGTCGAAGCGTTTCTGGACGGGAAATGGATCACCATGGACGCCACTCCCAGCCTGGAACGGGCAGAGATGGTTGCCCAAAGTGCGCCCTCCCTGGGAAGCTGGAAGGGGATGTCGAAGTTCTTCAGCCAGTTCTGGTCTGATTATGTGATTGGAGTCTCTTTTCAACGGCAGAAAGCGACCTTCTACGACCCCCTGCTTCGGGCTGGTAAGAAAATCGGAAACCGTCTGCTCGATATCCGGACGACGACCGTCAGTATGTTTCAGTCCGTCAAGAAGTTCCTCTCCTCCCCCCGTCGCTGGTTCAGCTGGGAAGGTGCGGCCGCCGTATTCATTATCGCCGGTCTGTTCTTTGCTCTGAAATGGTTCTGCCAGGTCATGATTCGTCTGATCCGTAAATTACTGGCCAGGAACCAGGACCAGGAAAGTAAAATGCGTTCTGCCCAGATTGCATTTTACGAACGGTTCCAGAAACTGCTGGCCAGTAAAGGCTTGATTCGTAAACAGACAGAGACTCAGCAGGAATTCTCTCATCACGTGAAAGTAGACCTGAAGCAGGAACTGACTCAGGCGCAACTCAGCGAATATCCGGAAGAAATCTCCCGACTCTATTACCAGGTCCGCTACGGAAATCATCCCCTGGAACCGGAGCAGTCAGCGGAGATCGACCAGAAGCTGACGACACTCGAATCAGCATTGCTGGAACAGAAAGAGGGGTCCACCGTTCCGAAGTAGTGTGTTCCCGACGATTCTCCCACGTTCAGGCATCCCGCAGTCGGGGATCTGAAGCTTCCTGCAATCCTTCGCCGATCAGGTTATATGCCAGCACGGCCATAAAGATCGCCATCCCCGGGAAGAAGATTAACCACCACATCTGCAGGTTCTGCCGCCCCATATTCAGCAGTGTTCCCCAGCTGGGATTTGGGGGAGGTGCTCCGAAGCCCAGGAAGCTCAATCCGCTTTCAATCAAAATGGCGGCGGCAATTCCAAAGGTGATGGGAACCAGAACCGGTGCCAGCGAGTTGGGCAGAATGTAGCGAAAGATGATGCGAAACTGTCCAACCCCGGTGGTCTTCGCGGCCAGAACGAAATCGCTTTCTCGCAGCTTCATGAATTCAGCGCGTGCCAGACGGGCGATACCAGTCCAGCCGGTACAGCCAATAATGGCCATCATATGCCAGATAGTGGGCGCATCGATGATAGCAATGATCGCCAGAATCAGGATCAATGTCGGAATGCACATCACAACCTCGATGACCCGGCTGAGCACCATGTCGATGCCTTTTCCATAAAAACCAGCCAGTGCGCCGACAATGATTCCTATGACTCCCGCAATACCCATCGAGACGAACCCCACCGACAAAGCGATTGTGGTTCCGTGTACCATCTGCGCGAAGACATCCACACCCCGTTGGTCGGTACCAAACCAGTTACGCAAACTGGGTTTTCCGTTGTCCTGGGTTGGATTTCCCGGCATTCCCTTCCATTCGTCGTCATACACGCGGCGATAAGGATCCTGATAGACCAGTGGCCAGATCGCCCAGCTGTCAGGATCTTTCGCTTTCAGGTTTTCAGGGTAGCGGTTGCGAAAGCGGTCTTTGTAGAAGATCGGGTTTTCCCATTCGCGGCGGAAATAGCCCATCGCGGGAAAGTAAATGTGACCTTTGTATTTACAGATGATTGGTTTGGTCCCGGCAATCGCAGGCGCAAAGACAGCCACCATGCAGAGAAAGCCGATGTAGATCAGAGCGATCATCGCCATTTTGCGATGCTTGAAACGCTGCCAGGTCTCAGCCCAGAAACTGGGTGACTTTTTGACCTTCTTCGGTGCGGTGACATTATTCTGGTCAGTGTCAGATTTCTGTTGCATGATGAGTAATGACTTTAAGAGAAATCAGTTTCAGATATAAACCATGGTTGAGTACAGAAGCCGCATCAGTGATCAGAGATTTTGACCCGGGGGTCAGCCATCGCGTAGAAGATGTCGGCCATAAGTTGTCCTGCCAGAGTCAGGATCGAAAACATCAGTGTCAAACCCATGATTGTCGGGTAATCCCGTTCCAGAATGGATTCAAAATAAAGCTGTCCCATGCCGGGCCAGCTGAAGATCCGCTCGATAATTACTGAGCCTCCCAGCAGCGAGGGAAGTGTCAGTCCAATGAGAGTCACCAGCGGAATAAATGTATTACGGAAAGCATGTCTGACGAGAACATTCACGGGCCCCAGGCCCTTGGCTCGAGCCGTGCGGATGTAGTCCTGTCTCAGCACTTCGTGCATATTCGCCCGAATGAACCGGCTGTAATACGCCAGGCTACCATAGGTGTAGCAGATAATCGGCATGATGGCGTGCAGGAAGATATCCCAGACCTGCTGGATCGTCGACATCGAGCTGTAGTTATCGCTCTTCATGCCATACAGAGGCAGCCAGCCCAGTTTATTGGCCAGATAGATCTGCAGGAACAGAGCCGCTACGAAACTGGGGAACGAATACAGCATGTACAGAATCGTGCCGATGCTTCGTTCGTCAAGATAACCCTGACGCGCCGAGGAATACAGGCCCATCGGAATGGCCAGCAGATAGGTTAACAGCAGTGAACTTACCGAGAGAATCAGTGTCGGCCCGATCCGTTCGCTGATGAGACGGGTCACAGGCTGCTTGCGGGAAATGGAACGCCCCAGATCGAGACGGCAGACATTACTCACCCACAAGACATACGCCTGCGGCCAGGGCTTATCCAGCCCGTAGGCTTTTTCCATTCGCTCACGGTCTGCCTCACTCAATTCCTTGCCAGGGTCGATCATCGCCATGGCAGTTGAGAGCGGCGTTCCCGGCATGTTACGAATCAGACCGAAGATGATAAATGTAATCAGCGTGAGTGTGACTAACCCGATGAGGAGCCTTCGCACGAGGTAACTGAACATGCTATTGAATCAATCCATTATCAGAATCAACAAAAACAGTAGCATTCGTTCCGCCACAGGCTGAGTAGATCTTCAGCCCGTGATGAATCGAATCAGAGCAGCGTACGATGACTATTTCTCGACCGGTTTCCAGAGACTGCCGAAACCGGGACCGTACCCATAAGGACCACGGGGGCTGAAGACATAGCCTCTCAGGTCTTTATTGAAGCCGTAGAAGGAGTTGCGGTAGTAGAGCCAGGTGTAAGGCTGATCTTCGTAGAGAATCTTATGGATTTCTCCATAGATTTTTGCACGCTTGTCCTTATCAAATTCCCGACGCCCCTCTTCGAACAGTTTGTCGACTTTCGGATTAGAATACTGTCCGTAGTTACGGCCTTCTCCTGTTTTCCAGAGGTTCATGCCGGTATCAGGGTCGGTGCCGGTTCCCCAGCCGCCAAACATGGCCTGGAACTGATGTTTGCGGGCTTTATCCTGCATCACAGTGAATTCCGTCGCTTTGACCTCGCAGATAATCCCGATCTGGTCGAGGTTCTCCTTGAGGAGCGTACAGATGGAAAGTGACAGCGGTCGGTTGGCCGTCATAATACTGAAGCGGAACGGAATCGTTTTTCCGTCGAATTCTTTATCGCGGATTCCGTCGCCGTCATGGTCGATCCAGCCAGCTTCATCCAGTAATTGTTCTGCCTTCTTCAGGTCCTGGTGGAACGGTTTCGTCATCGGCTTGGGCGACATCCAGGCCGTTTCATGAAAAATACCGGTACAGGGCTGATAGAGTCCGTAGCAGAGTTCATCCAGCATTTCCTGATGATTGAACGCATAGGACATCGCGGTTCGGACTTTCTTATCTTGGAAGAACAGTGTTTCGCAGTTCCAGCCAAAATAGAAGTAGACCCATTCCAGTCCACTGGCTTTGGTGCAGACATCATAGAAATCTTTCCCATCCGTCTGGGTTTTCCAGAGTTCGGGATTCAGAGCCATTTCGTCGATTTCGCCATTCTTCAGAGCGAGCAGTGCCGTATTGGGGTCTTCAATAATTCGCAGGCGAACCCGTTCGAAGTAAGGCCGACTGCGAACCTGTTTGCCATCCTGCATGTACCAGCCTTCCCGGCGTTTGAGCAGGATCTCCTGGCCGCGAACCCGTTTTTCGTATTCGTAAGGACCGCCAGTGACCGGGCTGTTCTCGTATTTGACGTGGTATTCGCTGTCCTGCAGCGTGGGATCGCTATCCAGTTCTTTGGAATAGATATGTTTCGGAATAATCGGGAAGTTCAGATTCCAGACGTTGGTCGGCAGTGCTTCTTTGTGAAAGAAGACCAATGTCTGATCGTCGTAAGCTTCGATCCAGCGGATCTGGTCAGTCCCCGAACGAACGGCAGGCACCGGCACATCCGGATTCATGATTGTCTTGAAGGAAAAGACGATGTCGTGCGCGGTAATCGGTTCGCCGTCTGACCAGGTCAGGTCGTCCCGCATGACGACTTTGTCGTACTTTTTATCTTTACTGGTCTGCCAGGAGACGACAGTGTCAGCTACAGCAAAGGGGCGAAAGTTCCAGTCGAAACTAAACAGGCCAAACCCGGTTAAGGAGCCCACTTCGAATTCAACCGCAGAGCTGCCCATGATGGGGTTGGTGCTTTTCATGTCTGCGCCCACGTGGCGATTGATGGTCGCTCCCCAGTCAACCTGTTCGTCATTTTCGGGCAGGCGTCCCAGGGCCCTCAGAATCTTTTCATTGTTTTCCTGGGTGTCATTTTTCAGTTTCAGAGCTTCTTCTACTGAGACCAGAGGTTTTTCCTTACTCTGTCGCTCACGCATCAGCTCGAGACTGTCCAGCACCGGCTGATCTTCCCATTCTACTTTTTCATCCAGTTCCGCCAGTGACGGGGCATCGAATGGCTCGAGCAGAGGCTCTGATTTCACAGCTTCTTCTGGGGTTTCGGGAGCAGGTCCGGGGCAACCCGTCAGGAAGAAGCTGAGTAAAATAGTCAAAAGCAATCGATTCAGCGTGGATGAGTAGTACATGGATATTCCTTCAATTACTCCATTGGATCGTCGGGAAAATCTCGGGTGGATTCAATCGGGGTTCAGATCACTGCGAAACAGGTTCTGCGAGCTATTTGTAGTAGATTGTGGCAGACTCTGTCAAATAGAACAAGGCTGATTCTGGTTTTAAAGGCAAGTTGCGTTTAGACTTACCATCAACCAAAATCAGCCTGATTCAGTGAAAATTCAACTTGTCATCCCGGAAACGGGATCAGGGGGTGAATCCTATTTGAAAACTCCCACCCAGTAGTGTTGTCCATTGCGGATCATATATCCGAAACCCACCTGCGATCCGGTCAGCATGATCGAATGATGTGCAGGCGATGCAATCCAGCCATTGACGGCAGCTGCTGCTGAGGTCGGTCCCTGGAAGATGATTTCCGGCCAGGGAAGGTTGCTGTGCTGATAGTATCCGGTATCAGCCATCCAGGTGGCATGTTCCTGAGCTTGCAGGCACATTTTGGTATTCAGTGTCAGGGCAGGCATACCGTTACGGGCACGTTCCTGGTTGTGAAGTTCGAGCAGTCGCTGAATGGTAGGATGTTTGATCAACCAGTCATGCTCTCCCTCTTTCTTTTCTTTCTCCTCAGAAAAAGCCGGCTGAATCAACAGCAGGCACATTAGACTTGCAAACACGACTCTCCATAATGGTCTTATAGTCATAATCCCTTTTCCTAGTCCTTCCCTATAGGATGTTAAGATGTGGGGCCGGCGAAAACTTTGACGGTCCCGTAACCTGAAGGGCAAGGTTAGCAACGGTAAAACGACCGGTCTACTGTTCGGAAAGGGGAAAATTCAGAACTCGGATCATATTGAAGAATCCACATATCATTGAGCGTTGGCGCTACGAATTCTGCTTTTTTCTATGTTCAACTCGGAGCCGGATTTGCGCCAAGTCATCAGTAGGCACTGATTCGATGAGACGTTTTGTATAGTCCTGCTGCGGGGCCTGATAAATCAGTTCTGAGGGGCCCAGTTCGACGAGTTTTCCCTGATTCATCACTGCCATCATGTCTGACATGAATTTCACCACACTCAAATCGTGGCTGATAAAAATGTAAGTCAGGTGATGCTGTTCCTGTAGATCTTTGAGCAGATTCAGCACCTGCGCCTGCACGGAAACATCGAGAGCCGAAACAGATTCATCACAGATAATGAACTCTGGCTCGACCGCCAATGCCCGGGCAATCGAGATGCGCTGACGCTGACCGCCGGAGAATTCATGCGGATAGCGATCCAGATAATCAACCGTTAACCCGACCTCTTCCAGCAGTGCAGCAGCACGATCGCGCCGGTCCTGTTTGGAGCTTCCCAGATTGTGCGCGATCATCGATTCGGTAATGATCGTCGAGATCATCATGCGGGGGTTGAGTGAACTGTAGGGGTCCTGAAAAATGATCTGCACTTTACGTCGAAACGGTTTTCTGCCCGAACGACTCATGTGCGCCAGATCATTCCCCTCGAGCAGAATTTTCCCATGCGAAACAGGTGCCAGGCCGACAATGGCTTTGCCTGTTGTCGTTTTTCCACAACCGGACTCGCCTACCAGTCCCAGTGTCTGCCCACGATAGATATTCAATGAGATGCCATCGACGGCACGCACATGGTCGACTGTGCGACGCAGGACACCGCTTTTGATCGGGTAATGCACGTGCAAATCATCGAGACTTAAAATCGGTTTCTCGCCGTCCTGGACATATTCTGATTCGGGAAGATTCTGCACCGTGTCCCACTGGTAACCCATCGATTCCAGTTCGCTCCGCGGATGCAGCAGGCGGGGACGACCGTGAGTCGTCAACTCGAGAAAGCGGCTTTCATCGAACTTTTTTTCCTCAATCCGGTATTCGCCGGGTGAGGTTTCTTCGAAATCCATAAAGTCAGAAACGGTAGGCAACCGCTTAAAGGAAGTATCGAGTGCCGGACGACAGGCAAGCAACCCTTTGGTATAGGGATGCTCTGCATTTTCAAAGATCTCCATCACCGGTTTGTATTCCACCAGTTTCCCACGAAACATGACGGCCACATCGTCGGCGATTTCCGCGATCACTCCCAGATCGTGGGTGATGAACAGTACCGACATGCCCCGCTCATCCCGCAGTTTACGAATCAAATTCAGAATCTGTGCCTGAATCGTCACGTCGAGGGCGGTCGTGGGTTCGTCGGCAATCAACAGTTCCGGGTTACAACTCAAGGCCATCGCGATCATCACGCGTTGTTTCTGACCGCCTGACATTTCGTGTGGATAACTCGAAAAACGTCGCTCCGGTTCCAGGATTCCGACTTCGTGAAACAGTTCGATGGTCCGCTGTTTTGCCTCAGCCTGACTGACCTTCTGGTGCAACATGATGGCTTCCATCACCTGCTTGCCAACCCGGAAAACCGGATTCAAAGAAGTGCCCGGTTCCTGGAAAATCATGCTGATTTCACGGCCGCGAATCTTGCGCATCTCGGGATCGGGGAGCTTGACCAGATCTTTTCCCAGGAAGGAAATTGAACCGCCATCAATTTTCGCAGCGGTATCGGGGAGCAGTTTCATGATCGACAGCGAAGTCACCGACTTGCCGGACCCCGATTCTCCCACCAGCCCCAGTGTTTTCCCCTTTTCAATATGAATGGTCAGATCTTCGACAGCTTTGACTACGCCACGATTGGTGTGAAAGTAGGTCTTAAGCCCCTGGATATCGAGCAAAGCGGTTGACTCTGTCATGGGATTTCCTCTTGAAATCTATGGCATCATATGGGGAATCATCTGGCGGATCCGATTTCCGCAACCACGCTTTTGTAATTTCAAAAGCGATCTGCGTATAATAGCGAAACTCCGAGGAGTTGGCAGTGGAAACACAAGAAACCTGACGATTGTAGGAAAATGAATCGAATCACAATGAAACGCACTCTGACTGTAATCTTTTCTGTCCTGTTCTTTCAAGCCCTGATCGTTTCTCTGCGGGTGCAGACACTCAGTGCAGAAGAGATCACATTTCCCGATGAACTCACAAAATTCGTCCCTTATCAGCACAATCCAATCTTCGAGGCCCAGGGGCCGGGACACTGGGATGTCAAAATTCGTGAACGTGGGTGGATCATGCCGGAGGGGGATCTGTATCACCTCTGGTTTACGGGTTATGACGGCAGCCGCGAGGGGCTGAAAAAGCTGGGCTATGCCTGGTCCTATGATGGAATCCACTGGACCCGCTCCCCCTGTAATCCGCTTTACGAGAAACATTGGGTTGAAGATATGATGGTCCTCAAATATGACGGGACCTATCACATGTTCGCGGAAGGCAAGAACGACATTGCCCAGCACCTGGTATCTACTGACGCTGTGAACTGGAAGCGGGTCGGCGCTCTGGACGTTCGACTGAGTAACGGAAAACCGATTCCGGAGGGGCCCTATGGAACCCCTGTTGTCTGGCATGAAAACGCTCAATGGTACCTGTTTTATGAGCGACGGGACGCCGGCATCTGGCTGGCGATTTCTCCCGACATGAAAGTCTGGACCAATGTGAACAACGATCAGCCGGTGATGGTGCCTGGCCCGGCCAAATACGATCAGAAAATGATCGCCATGAATCAGTTGATTAAGCATCGTGGCACCTATTACATGGTGTTCCACGGGACAGCGGCGGCCAGAAAACCCTCTCTCTGGACGACAAATCTGGCGGCTTCCAAAGATCTGCTACACTGGGTCAAATATCCGGGGAATCCCCTCACTAAGCCGGAAGCGAATCAGTCCAGTGGACTCTTAATTCCGGACGGAGAGCGTTTTCGCTTCTACACGATGCATGGTCAGGTTGATCTGCACCTGCCCGAAAATTCAAAATCGGACTGAGTCAGGAAAACAGCACATGAGCAATACTTCTCTGGAAAGACCGCCGGTCACTGCAGAGAAGGATCGTGAAGTGAGCCGCTTTCCCCGTTCGCCTGCTCTGACAGTACTACTGGTGTTTGCAGCTGGGATTATAACGGATGCCTTTTACCCGCTCCCGCTGGGCGACTGGATCTGGTTCAGTGGACTGGCGGCACTGTTCTGGTGTGTGGCCTGTTACCAGCGGCGATTTGCCATTTCGGGGTGTCTGTTACTCATCATGCTTTTATGTATGGGAGGACTGCGGCATCATGTTTTCTGGTACAGTCATGCACCGGATCACATCAGCCGGATATTTGATGACGGACTGACCGCAGACGAAACAAGCAAGCTGGTACGTGTGACAGGCATTGTCAGTACCATGCCCCAAACAGCAATCGCTGATGCGGATGAGCAGTATAATCCTGACGCCCCTCAGCAAAGGACAATGCTGGTACTCGCGTGCCGGGAGATTGACACAGGGCAAAATCAGTTTCCGGTCTCTGGGAAAATACAGGTCTCTATCTATGAACCTGCCACGCCAGGAAGATCTGTTCCCTTTTCACTGGGCGATACTGTTACCGTCTGTGGGAAATTAACCCCTATCAGTGGTAAACTGAATCCACTGGATTTTGACTTCAGCCAATATTACCGCAAACGGCAGATCGAAGCCCGTTTGTCGGTTAAATTTTCAGATGCGGTGAGCGTCATCTCTCCCAGTGCTCGCTGGTCATGGAGTTCTTTTCGTCAAACACTGCGCCAAAAAGTCAGAGACAATATCATCCAGCAGACGTCAGGCGAGACACAAGGGATCGCCCTAGCATTGCTGCTGGGAGACCGATCGGAATTGCGTCCCGAAACCCAGCAGAAGTTCAGTCGATCCGGGTTGGTGCATTTCCTCGCGATCTCTGGGCTCCATATTGGTTTTTTCAGCCTGTTTGTCTGGAGCTTCTGCCATGTGTTAAATCTGCCTCGCAAGGTGGCCTTTGGGCTTCTGGTGCTGGCGATTGGCTTTTATCTTTCCATTATTGAAATCCGACCTCCGGTTTTGCGTGCGGCTTTCTTTTGCATCCTGGCCGTCCTGGGACTGATTAACTGGCGCACGATTACGACAGGGAATCTGGTCTGTATTACTGCATTGGTGATTCTCATCATCAATCCCACAGATCTGTTTGACCCGGGTACGCAATTGTCTTTCCTCGCCGTTGCCGCCATTCTGTGGACCGTACAACAGGACTTCTACAGCAAGCCATTCGCACAATCCTGGATTCCGTTACGCTGGCGTATTCTGGCAGAGGACCCGGTCCTGCAGACCCCGTTGCACAAGGTCCTGATCCGACTGTTCCGCATGTTTTACAGCGTTTTTCTGGTTACGTTGATGATCTGGCTGCTGACGGCTCCGCTGGTCATGTATTATTTCAACCTGCTGGCTCCGGTCGGATTGTTGATCAACACCCTGGTATTTCCATTCCTGTTTCTGGTCTTACTGTTGGGATACCTGCTGATTTTCGCGGGACCGATTCTGCCCTGGGGAACGAACCTGTTCGGTTACTGCTTTAACAGCAGCTTGCAACTGTTATTGTCGCTGGTTGATTTCGCATCACAGATTCCCGGCGGCCATTACGAGTTACCGTCTCCCCCAGCCTGGTGGCTGATCTGTTATTATTCGTTAATTCTCCTGGCTGTTCTTCCGGTAAGAGTGACAACTGATCTATTTTCGCCCGCGTGGTTACGAAAAATCCGACTGTCACTCGTCCCCTGCTGGATACTGGGGGGGCTGATTATCCCCACTGTCAACCACGCTGAACCTGCATTAAAATGTACGATCATCGCCGTTCATCACGGTGCGGCAATCCTGATTGAATCCCCGGCTGGCCCGACCGTACTCTACGATGCCGGTTCGCTGGCGCCGGTCGACGGAACCAGTGAGATTATCCGCAAAACGCTGCTGGCGCACGGCATCCGTCGAGTAGACCTGCTCTTGCTCTCGCATGCAGACAAGGATCATTACAACGCGGCATCCCGTCTACTTGAGCGGGGATATGTCAGGGAACTGGCCTTCCCGAAGTCATTTCTGGACCACCGTCAAGCTGGTACGATTGAATTAAGCGAACTGGCAGAGGACGAAGGCTTACCGATGACGCTGGTCAGCAGGGGCGATCAGCTGGATCTTGGAGCAGGCGCTACAATCCAGTTTCTGCATCCAGGCAACGCGCAGACGTTCGCAGAAGATAATGCCGCCAGCCTGACGGTGCTGGTATCCTATCAAGGCAGAAGGATTTTGTTGACTGGTGATCTGGAAGGAGATGGATTACAGGCACTGCTTGCGCAGGAGTCACCCGGGACAATTGAAGTACTCCTCTCGCCGCATCACGGCAGCCTGACAGCGAACACACGGGAATTGGCAGAATGGGCCCATCCGGACTATGTGATTGTAAGTGGGGGCAAACCACAGACGATTGGCCAGCTACAGCAGGTCTATGCACCACAAACCAGAGTTTATACCACTGCATCCGACGGTGCCCTGACCTGCACCATCAGCCAGGACGAGAAAGTGACAGTCACTCCCTATCGAACGTATCGTCGCTTGTTGCGGTAAAGCCGGGATCAGGAGTTTACTGCATGTCGATCGTATTCATCAGCTCTTCATGAGCACGGATTTCCAGCATGCGATGTTTGAGCAGTTTTCGCATATCGTTCATCGTTTTGAGTTTTCTCTGGAAGTCCTCATTCACCTGGGCCAGTTCAGAGTAATGTTTTGCTCCCTGTGAGATACAGCGGTTGAGGTTCAGAATCGAAGGAGTGACCCCCGTTTTCAAATCGCGGATAATACTCTCCGCCACAACCTGCACTTCTTCACAGAGTTTGTGCAGTTCCCTGCGATCGACTGCGCGTTCTTCTTCAGTGATGGCTCGCGTTGCGATCGAAACGTTCTTTTTTCGTAGCGTTGATTCATCGACGAGTCTACCGAAGGGATTAAAACCGGCTTTCTCTTTGGTTGATTCAGCATCGAGAAGCTTGAGTGCATTGACTGCTTTTTTGAAAGAAGGCGTGATTTCCAGGGCGCGGCTGAAACTCATATGCGCCTGGGTAAGGTTTTTCATTTCGAGATAAACATTACCCAGGTTAAAGTGCGCATCGACCATATCCGGGTCGAAAGTAATCGCCTGCTTATAAGCAGTCACCGCCATGCTGAACTGATTCAGGCCTTTGTGAGCGATGCCCATATTGTAAAACGCGTCTGCCGATTTCTTATCTTTCTGCACCGCTTTGCGGAGCACATCCAGGGCCTGCCGATATTCTCCCATGCGATTATAGATGGCTCCCATATTAATGTAGGGAGAGGCATCAGCGGGGGAAAGCCTGGAGAGTGTTTTGAAGTGCTCGATTGCTTCCGGGTATCTTTTGAGCTGAAAGAAAACCGTAGCCAGTCCGGTATGGGCTTTCTTTTCCGTCGGTTTAGTGCCAATGATCCGCTGGTAGATCTCAACAGCCTCATTGACCTTGCGTTCTTTCAGTAACTGACGAGCCTGCTGGTAGAGTTCTGTCAGATTTGAGCCTTTCATCAGTAAAGATTCTCCCACAGGGCAATACCGAAACGACTCTGATTCCAGTCTGTCCGCAGTGATGTGCCCAGATCGCTGCGGGCAGTCAGAAATCAATCTGCAGAACTGTCTGCTATTCTTCCTTCAGAGAAATGAGTTTGCTGCGAGAGCCTTTGTGAAAGCAAATTTTTCCTTCACGGCCCAACCAGCCTACGGCCTGCATTACCAGATCGCGGGGAGCATCTATTTCACGAGACAGTTTGCTTAATGTAACCGGCTCATTCTCGCTCAAATATTGCCAGACGAGGCCGGCAACGATTCCGATGCTCTCGACCTGATGCGACTCAATTTCCACTGACATCAGCCTGCTCCTGAACTGTAAACGTGTCGATTACGGTTATAGAACGTCAGTCACATTATCCAGATTCGGAGTTCGATCTACAATACCTCATCAGAAAAAACGTAAATTCGACGGGGATTCCACCGGGATTCGTGAATAATTCTGATAATATCGCACGGAGAGTCGGAGCGGATTTCGGTGATCCCTAGACGATGTCCAGATAGCCCTCATAGCCGCTGTCAAACACATCCAGGCTGGCTGAAATTGCTTCCAGATCTTTCCGCGTATTGGCGAGTTCCTGATCGGTCCCCTGGTAGAGTACGAATGCCGTAAACAGATCCGTCTCGAATACGCGGAGAAAGGCGCTGTTTATCAGTTCAGAACAGACAAATTCCAGATCGCGTGCCAGGCAGGTTTTCCCTGCCAGCTTGACGTCGGTTTTATAGACATCGACTTCTTCGTATTCTTCCCGAAAGACTTCCAGTGAACGGTTGAGTAATTCCTCAGGGGGGATATCGACCATGTAGAGTGAGATCAACCAGAAGGATGATTCCTCACTACTGACACTGATCTGGATTTCTCCGTGTTCTTCATCGACCTGTTTGGTGAGTTCCCAGTCATCGGGATATTCAAAGGAGATACCGTATTCGTTAAATAATTTCATGACGTTTCTGTAACTGTGCTTAAGAGCCGGGAATTTCGTTCTTACAGCGCGATCTGTCTGTACGGTACGCTGCGGGAGAGGATTATAGTTTCCTGCCGCGATGATTTCAGGACTGTACTACCAACTTTTTCCAAAACAGACCGAACCCGTTTATCGCAACAGAAGCTCAGACAGCATTTCACCGGTCGCCCCTGCTTTGCGCCGGGTCACATCCCGGGGAGTGCCGGCATCGAGCAGGTAACCACCGGCTTCGCCTCCCGTCGGTCCCAGTTCAATCATCCAGTCAGACTGGATGATTGCCTGTGCCTGATGTTCGATAAACAGGACCGAATGACCTGTTCCAACCAGTCGTCGTAATACGTGCATTAATTGGTCAATGTCATGCACGTGCAGCCCGCGTGTCGGTTCATCGAGTACAAACAACGTTTGTCCCGGCGTGCGGGTGATGAGTTCTTTCGCCAGTTTCAATCGCTGAGCTTCACCGCCAGAAAGCATGTTGGCCGGCTGCCCCAGTGCCAGATAACCCAGTCCCAGTTCAACCAGAACTTTAAGCACATCACTGACCTTGGGGATCGCCTCCAGAAACTGTGCCGCCTCTACAATGGACATGTCCAGCAGATCGCTCACACTTTTATCACGATACTTGACGGCCAGTGTCTGTCGGTTAAAACGCCGTGTGTCACACAACTCACAGGGCAGATACAGGGAAGGCAGGAACTGCAGATCAATACGCCGGTACCCTTGTCCCTGACAGGCAGTACAGCGTCCCTGTTTCGAATTGAAACTGAAACGGCTCGCCGTGTATCCCCGCAATCGCGCTGTCTTTGTACGCGCGTATAATTTGCGAACTTCATCCCAGATTCCACAGAACGTCGCCGGATTAGAGCGGCCGCTGCGACCAATGGGAGTCTGATCAATGGTCTTCACCTGTTGCAGGTGTGAGACTCCTTCCAGGGACTCGTATTCTTTGTTCTGTACCTGCTGCTTTCGTAATTCCGCTTTCAGAGCCGGCACCAGCGTTTCCATGATCAACGAGCTTTTGCCGCATCCACTGACACCGGCGACACAGACGAGTTGTCCGAGTGGAAGTTCGAGTGTCACGTTTTTAAGATTATGCAGTCGTGCCCCGGTAAGGCTGATTTTCGCGTCTAACGGGGGACTTGTCTGCGAATCTGGAAAGTGAGCTGCGTGGCGGAGTGCCCGGGCGGTAAACGATTCTTCGTTCCGGACCACCTCCTCGTAGGTGCCCGCGGCGACGACTTCGCCTCCCGCCTCCCCTGCACCCGGCCCCAGGTCGAGAATCAGATCACCGGCTTTGATCAGGTCCAGATCGTGTTCCACCACAATCACGGTATTACCATTCTGCTTGAGGCGATTTAGAATGGTCAGCAGTTTTTCCGTCTCTTTTGCATGCAAACCGGCGGTCGGCTCGTCGAGAATATAACAGGCACCGGTTGTCTCACTCCCCAGGCAGGCCGCCAGTCTTGCTCGTTGCAACTCTCCCCCCGAAAGCGTTCGAACAGGTCGGGCCATCTGCAGATAGCCCAGGCCGATTTCCTCCAGATACTGCAAACGACTCCGGATCGGCGGCACCAACTGGCTGGCAATTTCCCGATTTCGGGCGCCGGAGTGTTCGAGCTCCTGAGACTCCCACTCATTCAGCCGGGCGGTGATGCCTGAGGGTGTCATTCGCATCAACTGGTCAATGGAGGTCTGGTGTAGAAAAATGGAGCGGGGATAGATATTCAGTCGCCCCCCCTGACAGTCAGGGCATACGGAGACCGTTTCCTCATCATCGTCCGCTTCAATCACCCCCAGTCCATCACAGACGGGGCAGGCTCCATAGGGGCTGTTAAAGCTGAAGGTGCGGGGTTCGGGATCCGGGAAACTCAAATTACAGGCCCCACAGGCCAGACGGGTGCTCAGATAACGGTCCGACCAGCCCTCCGGTGTCTGATGGGTTACATAACAGGCACCATTGCCATGCTTGAGAGCCAGGTCGACCGATTCCTTAAGACGGGCTTCAATCCCCTCTTTGACGATAATCCGATCAATCACAATTTCAATATCGTGGTCCATCTGCTCGTTGAGATCGGAAGCCTGTGTCACATCCAGAATCTCGCCATCAATGCGCGCTCGCACAAACCCCTCTTTGACAATCTTCTCCAGGAGTGCAGTGTGCTGTCCCTTCTTACCGCTGATCACCGGCGCCAGAATCATGACCTTCTGCCGATCTTCCAGTGCCAGAATCAGATCGACGATCTGTTCGGCTGATTGCTGGTGCAAGGGTTGCCCGCAACGCGTGCAATGCACGATTCCCACTTGGGCATACAGGATGCGAAAGAAATCGTAGACCTCGGTCAGCGTCGCCAGTGTGCTGCGTTTCGACTGGGTACGCGGGGTCTGTTCAATACTGATTGTGGGAGGCAGTCCTGTGATCTGGTCCACATCCGGAGGCGTCATCTGGCTGAGTAATTGACGGGTGGCCGGCGAGAGGTTTTCCAGGAAGCGTCGCTGGCCTTCGCTGTGCACAGTGTCAAACACCAGGCTGCTTTTGCCACTACCACTGACTCCGGTCACCACCGTCAGTTGCTGATGTGGAAAAGAGACGTCGATATTTTTCAGATTATGGCAGCGAGCCCCATAAATCTGAATGGCTTGTATCGACTGGCTGGGCATAGACGACTTTCTGAATCCCGGTTGGTTTTCAATAAAAAAACAGCTGGGAAAGAACGGGAACAACGCTGGATGGTGTGACAGGCAACTGATATGATTTTAATCGCTGTTGAGAATATTAAAAGTTCAGGACCTGAAAGCTTATGTCGATCATCCCACATTCGTTTTACTTTCGCCACGCGATCACGCTGCAGGAAGTAAAAAAGATTCCCCATCAGAAGGGGCGGCTGCTCAAGCTGCCCGCTGCCTGTACCCTGCCCGATCTGACGTTTCAGCAGGATGCCTCAAAATGGGGAACGGTCAAGCTGGCCTGGAATAACGAGGGACTGGGAATCAGTCTGAAAGTGGATGCGAAACAGCATCCCACGACGCCTGCAGAGACCTTTCAGGTCTGGATTGATACACGCGATACCAAAAACATTCATCGGGCCAACCGGTACTGTCACCTGTTTCAGTTCCAGGCCTGTGGAAATACCCGGAAACAGCCGCTCTGCACGCAGATGACAATCAATCGCGCCCAGTCAGACTCTCCACAGTCGGACCTCTCTCAGATCAAACTCTGGTCGGAGCTCAAAAACAACGGCTACGAACTGGAAGCCTGGCTACCTGCAGAAACGCTCAACGGCTACGATCCTGCCGCTTATCCACAGCTCGGTTTTTACTATAAGATCTTTGATTCGGAACTGGGTGAGCAATTCATGACGATCAACCAGGAATTCCCCTTTGGCCAGGACCCTAGTCTGTGGTCGACCATGCGACTGGAATCCTGAAACGAAAACAGCGATGAACCAGGTACGTTCATCGCTGTTGATCTGATATCTCTGGGATCAGTCGGAGATTATTTGTTTTTTTTGGGCAATGCAACTGCGTAAAGCATGGTGACTGCACCGATCGACATCAGGCTGAAGGCAGCCCAGTCGGGGGGATTCAGTTCTTCCTGCTGATCCTCATTCAGTGAGGTCATTCCCAGAAATCCACGGAACTCAGGTTCGCGAACGGGCTCTGGTTCTTCTTCCACCGTCACTTGGTGTGAGAGGACCATCTTGTCCACAAACAGAAATGACGTACCCGTCAGCAATACAAACAAGCCGGCAGCAAAAAATGATGAGCGAAACATGCGATGTCCCTGTCCTGTAGCATACATCGATTACTATTTCGCTAGCTCCTCCTGAGCGTAAGCCCCTTTCCAAAAAACCTTCCTGACCAGTCTTGGGGGCTGTGAATGCGAATCGACGAAGTAAATCAAATAACGACCCACTCTGCAAAAACAGCGGGTTCTTATCTTTCTCTATCGGTAACTTGCTCTTTTCACTTGATTTTCTATGGGAATTCAACTGTTTCGGATAATAACAGCTGTCCGGTTATGACAGTCATACTGGTCACCAACAAGGTGTACATTCGGTTTTAGACCCCTTCAATCCTTGAAACTGCATCGTGACCGGGATCCATGAAAAATCGCCTGAGCCCCGACTGGAGTTTTCACTGTTCAGTCGCTAAATTGACTCTTCCGTAAGATTTATCAAATGTTTGCTGACAAATTTTCAGATCAAGTGAGGAAAGAACCGTGGAAGCTCGGATTACCCTATTACCCGGCGATGGTATCGGGCCGGAAATTGTTGCACAGGCCAAGCGAGTAATTGATACGGTTGCCGATAAATATGGCCACCAGTTCGAAACTCCTTCCTGCCCCATGGGAGGCAATGCCATCGATGATTTCGGCGATCCGCTGCCTCCACAAACTCTGGAGACCTGCCAGGCATCGCAGGCGATTCTCCTGGGAGCCGTCGGAGGTCCTAAATGGGACGATCCGACCGCTAAAACACGTCCCGAAGCCGGTTTGCTGAAAATCCGGAAGGAACTGGGACTGTTCGCAAATCTGCGTCCGATTAAGCCCTACAATGAGTTGCTCGACGCTTCACCGCTCAAACGGGAAATCATCGAAGGCACCGATATTCTCTTTTTCCGTGAGCTGACCGGCGGGATTTACTTTGGTGAGTCTGGCCGCATGGAATCTCCCGATGGCGAAAAAGCTTACAGTATGATGACGTACACAACGTCGGAAATCGCCCGTATCGTCCGCCTGGCTGCAGAATCGGCCCGGAACCGGCGGGGCAAGCTGACCTCCGTCGACAAAGCAAACGTGCTGGAAGTCTCTCGTCTCTGGCGTCAGGTTGCCGCGGATGTGATCAAGAACGAGTTTCCGGATATCGAATACGAAGTAGTTCTCGTCGATGCAATGGCCATGCACCTGATCTCGCGACCTTCTGATTTTGATGTCGTCGTCACTGGAAACATGTTTGGCGACATCCTTACTGACGAAGGATCGATGCTGCCCGGTTCCCTGGGACTGCTCCCCTCTGCATCACTGGGCTCCGATGGCCCCGGCTTGTATGAGCCGATTCACGGTTCCGCACCGGATATCGCCGGCAAAGGGATTGCGAACCCGTTGGCAACGATTCTGGCCACCGCCATGCTGCTGCGACATTCGCTCAGCCTGGAAACGGAAGCGGCTGCCGTCGAAGAGGCTGTCGCCCGGGTTGTGGCTGCAGGACATCGCACAGCTGATATTGCCGCCGGTGGTAAGAGCATTTCGACCAGTGAGATGGGCGACCTGGTTATTCAGGAACTGACTGCCTGAGAACGGTATTCACCGTAATTCAAAGCAAAACGGCTGGGAAGAAAAATGATTTTCTTCCCAGCTGTTTTTCTGTTTTCTGCAGCTGAATTGCTTAGACGTCACACAGAATGACGGCTTCTTTCAGGCCCTCGTAGGGATCGCGCGTTGGAATAAATTCCTGTCCGACAAATCCCTGATAATCAATGTCGAGCAGCGCCTGCATGATTGGTGGATAATTGATTTCCTGTTTCATATCCAGTTCGCCACGCCCCGGATTCCCGGCTGTGTGCACGTGACCGATGTAGTCCTTATGTTCGTGCAGGCGACGGATCACGTCCCCGTCCATGATCTGGACATGGTAGATATCAAACAGCAGCTTCATTCGGTCCGAACCGACCTGTTTGATGATGTCGATGCAGTAATCCGTATGATCTCCCTGATAACCGGGATGCCCTTTCATGGGATGGCTGCTGTCCCGTGAATTCAACATCTCCAGGCAGAGATTCACATTATTCTTCTCGGCGTAACCAATGATCTTTTTCAAGCCGGCAACGCAGTTCTTCGCTCCTTCATCATCACTGATACCGTCCCGCATGCCGGTGAAAGTGATCACATTTTTGACGCCGCCCGCGGCACATTCATCGATTCGCTTACGCAGAATTTCAATACATTGATCCCAGTTATCCGGGTTGTTGAATCCGACTTTGAATCCATGGCTGGATGCGATCGCACAGGTTAAACCATGTTTCTGAAGTGTTTTCCAGTTCTCGGCCGGCGTCAGTTCTACACTTTTGATTCCCAGCTGACTGGCGACCTGGGCCGTTTTGTCGATGTCCCAGTACTTCTTGAAGCACCAGTGAACGACTGACTGATTGATATTTCCCTTAATTGTTTTGGAAGAAGAAGCATGGGCCGCCGAAAGCCCGAGCGCCGTTGCTGCCAGCGCGCCTGATGTCTGCAGCATGTTTCGACGACTGATGGGTGAGTGCATAAGAACCTCTGTTTCAGCAGGTAAAAGGAACAGTTTATTGTGAAGCCAGATGGACCAAACGTTCTTTGATCAGAAAATGAAAAGCAATAATGCCAATCATCATCATAAACGTTACCGCGACGGAAAGTCCATCCATATCAGGCGCCCCTGTTCCCAGGGAAAGTAAACTGACTGAAATGAAGAAAAAGGTGTTACCCATCCACATGATGAAGAACGAAAGGGGCAATGCCCCCCATTTAATATAGGTGGACAGAAAAGCCGTCAGATGCCAGAAAAACAGGATCTCGGTACACATCATCCAGAACCCGGGTTCGGCAAAGACCAGACCGGAATCGTAACGCATTTCTCTGAGGCTGAATAACACACCCAATGACAGATAGAAGAAGGCTGGCAGGATACTCAGTAACGATCCCAGTACTTTTGAATAAGCAATCTTCGCCATCGACTCGGGGAGCATCGCCGTGGAGACCAGCGTTTTCCACTGGATTTCCACATGAAAGATCCGCGCTGAGATCAGGCTGATTTCAATCAGAATGACAATCAACATGGTCCAGAACATCGTCATTCCGATTTCCTGGATGGAATAGCTACGCGTGGTATAACCAAAAAAAGTACAGAGAGAGAACAAAGCCATTCCGTAGGCAACAAATTTGATCAGGCTCATACCATAGCCGCCGTGGACAAAAAAGAAGTCTTTCCACATCAGTGCCTGAGACCAGGCGCGCCCCGGGGAAAACAGACTGCGTTTCTTTTTCGCGACGAGTCTGCGTTCAGGAGTAGAAGACTGTTCGAGCAACGCAAAGCGGGTGAACAGCCAGTTCGCTACGCCAAACAGGAACAGTCCAAACAACAGATTACTCCAGAACTGGTATCCCCAGGCCGTCTCGTTGAAGCCAGTCGACAGGATGGTCGTAACCTGTTTAATCACGGATGAATCGTAGATCCATTCGAGCATTATCCCCGCGACTTTCACAGGGAAGAAATTTCCTGAGATCCAGTCCTCTTTGATGGACGCGGTCAGTAACAGTTCAAACAGAGGGACACCCAGAAAGTACGTAACCAGGCCGATAAAGACCAGGGTGGAAGCCGTCCGCGAACGTGCGCTGATCACAGAGCACAGCAGGCCCAGATTGGCAACCAGAAACAGGAAGGCTGCCAGCGCGATATAGGCGGCCAGAACCTGCGAGAACATAACGCCGCCGAGCGTGATTGCCAATAGCGTAAACGGGAACTGAATCGAGAGCAGTAACAGGGCGGCAATCAGGCGGGGCAGCATTTTCCCCAGCAGAAGAGAGACCGGGTTGACTCCCGCCATCAATAACAGTCCGATGGTCTCTTCTTCCTTTTCTTCGGTGATCGCTGTTGCGAAGAAGCTGATGCCTGCAATCAGGATAAACACAAAATTCAGATAGACGATCTGGCCGAACAAAGCCAGACCAGCCGCCCCCATCATGGAACTGCTCATCTGGGCGGAGAAGAGGCAGAACAGAATCAGGATCGCAAACAGGAAGCGAAACAGGTGTGTGCGCATCAGACGAAAGTCGACTGCCAATGCACGGTGAAACAGCGCAAAGGTTCCCTGAAACATCAGCGTACCCCCTGCTCTGTGAGATCCAGGAACGCCTGGTTCAAGTGCTTCTTGTCGCGCTGGAAGGAATCTATGACTCCATTGAGTGCGATGATTTTAGAAAGCAGCGCACTGGAATTGAGGATCGTCATATCAAATGTCACCCGCATTTCCCGTGGTTTGGGTGTCTTTTCGACATTGACGATACCGGGTTCATTCGCCAGAGCTGCGATAATCGCATCCGGTTCCGACTCAAGGGTGATCTTATAGACGGGATGTTCCTGTTCATAATTCAACAGGCCATCCATGGATCCGCTGTATTTGATCAAGCCCCGGTCGATAATGGTTACACTGTCACACAACTCAGCGAGTTCGCTGAGGATATGTGAACTGATGAAAATCGTTTTGCCCATTCGCTTCAGTTCCTGGAGAATTTCCATTAACTCAATCCGGGCACGGGGATCCAGACCGGATGCCGGTTCGTCTAGCAATAGCAGGTCGGGATCATTCACCAGCACCCGTGCCAGACTGACCCGCTGCTGCATGCCTCGTGACAGTCCGCTGATCAGCGAATCTCGGCGGCCATCCATGTCCGTTAATGTCAGCACATCATTGATGACCTGATCGCGCTGTTCCTGCTTTAAGCCATAAGCAGCCCCAAAGAAGTCCAGATATTCGAAGACCGTCATCTGTCGGTAAGTACTGAAATGATCGGGCATGAAACCGATTCGCCGTCGAATCTCTTTGACGGCGGTACGCACGTCATGCCCAAAAACAGCAACTTTGCCTGCCTGTGGTTGCAGGAGCGTACAGATGATTTTGAGCGTCGTCGTCTTGCCGGCACCATTTGGTCCTACGAACCCATGCAGGGATTGTGGGTGAACCTGGAAACTGATTCCCTGAAGTGCACGATGCCCTTTGAAGGAATGCGAGACATTCTCAATATTGATGACAGGCGGATGATTCTGTTGGTCATTTATCATTGGTCAGATTCTTTTTCTCGGGTAAGGCGAGATTACAGGCGAAGAGAATACGTCCCTGCTGGGTTCCCTGCACGTTGGTTTTTACTTTTAGTGTTTCCGGAATCTCGCCATACAGGAAGAGTTGCAGGCGAGATGAGTTACCCTGGTACTGTTGCAGCTTTTCGGAGCTGAGCAGACCGAGATCTTTTAATATCAAGTGCGTACGCAAGCTGTCATAGACTTGCTCAATATCTTCATCCGAATTTGCGGTCCTGAGCCGTGAAGAATACAGCAGATCCGAATCGAGGTGTCTGTTCCAGGCTGAAAGCAGTTCTCGGCTTTTGCCTAACGATAATTCGCTCGGATTTTCACCGGAAGAGGGAATCAGATCGTAAACGTATTTTCCGAGGATGAGTTGCTGGCGATTCAGGCCGGGGGGAAGTGGCGTTTCTGACTTGAGGGTCAGCTGTTTGAGAATCACGTTCCCGTTTTCCATGTCGATTTCATAATCCTGCACAGAAAACCGGGGGGACGTATAGGGGGCTTTGATCCGGTATATCATCCGGCGGCTCGAAAAGGGAGGAATGTCGGATACGAACCTGCCGTCGTTGCCATTGAAAATCCCGCCACGAACCCGTTCGATCACTTGCGCTGTTGAAAAAATGGCACCTTCACCGTCTTCCGAAAACTGGTAATCGTCCCCCTCAGTGACGAAACAGTTCATCCAGCAGGTCAGGTCTAGATGATTGTCGGGGAGTGGTTTCGCAAGCAGCACGCTGTTGATAGTCGTTTTCTCTCCGTAACCGCGTTTCCCGATGGTCCAGAAGATAATGCTGAATACGCTAACGGTACAGAGTAGAAACAGGAGGGAATTGCGATACCGCATCATATTTTTTCGATGCTGAAACAGATAACAGCCGGGAAAGATCAGAAATATATAGAATAACGTCATAATATAAATTACCGCCCAGTTATGAGTGGGGCGTGTCAGTTCGGATAACTGGTAAAGAAATCCAGAGTTGATGTCCCCATACTGGTAAGGATCATAGTTCTCTCCGCTGGACTGGGATTCATTCGCCAGGGGAGCAGCAGTATAAATGCCTAACGACTTTGCCTCGCTGTCGCGGACGGCCTGAATTCGTTCATCAAGAGTCGTCGCTTTCAGTTGATTCAACTTGGTAGCGTGGCGAATCACCAGTCCCGCACCGACGCGAAAATGATCGAAGGGGGCATTCAGGGGGGCTAAGTTCGATGTAAATTTCAAACTCTCGCCACTGGGGTCGGGAAGCAGATGCAGAATGCCCCCCTGCTCCAGCCATTCCATGAACGAGTCTCGACGGGCCACATCCCAGCGTGGCACATGACCCAGAATGACTTCATCCAATGAATCCGTCGCGGTCACAAACGGAGGAAACAGGTCTTCCGGATATTTCTTAAAGCTGGCTCCCCCCTGAAGTAGACCATCGCTCCCGGCGATGATAATCCGAAGAGGCCCGGTTGTGGTGACGGTACCTCCGGTTCGTTTGACGCTGCGATATTGTACAAAACCGGGGCCCCAGTTCAGACTCCAGTCTTCATCCTGACCATCGACGATATAAGGATAGAACTGGACCCACTGGGAGCTGTAAGGCGGCAGATAGACTTTTTTATACAGTGGCGCGCCGACTTTTGTTCCATTAAATTGCTGACGATTCAACTGGACTGCTTCGTCGAAGACCTCAGGAGTATTATTGCTTAAACGCAGAGAGAGCGGGACAAATTTTCCCCGAACCGGTTGGTTATTGAATCCCCAGATGGTCTCCTCGACATCAATCGCATAGACAGCGGGAGGCAACATCAACAACATGAAGATCAGCAGCAGCTGGTTAATGATTTTGTAGTTTAGATACGTTCGAAACATCCTCGTCACATTCTATCCTTCCAGGGGAGAACTCAATACTGGTTTCGAATTACTCGGTGGTGCGGGAGGAACATAATCCTGTTCAGGCGTGTCCCCCAACCGCCCCAGTCTCTCATCAATGTGCCCGAGACACAAGTGGCGAAACCAGAAACATAGGCAGCCATAGATCAGGGAATTAAGGATGAGAGGAATCCAGATCGATCCGAAATCATGAAATTCAGCAATTTCATTCACCACGATAAAAGAAGCAGGTCCCAGTAGAACGCCGTAGATCACTGAATCTTCATTCATTGAGGGATTTAATACAAAAAGGGGAAACGCCAGGATGAACGGGGACAGGCACCAGAGAATGACGCCCCCCAGAGCCGTCAGGATGGCTTTCGTCTGGGATTTGATTTTCATCCCGATCCAGCAGAACAGATAAATCAACATCGGCAGGTAGATCGAAATCGTCAGCATCGAACCTGTAAAATAGGCGAACCAGCTTGTTGAGTAACTGGAGCGGCGGTAAGACGAATAAGAATAGCCGGCCAGGTGGTACTCCATTTTCCACCAGGTTTCAAACAACACGATGGTCAACAGGGGAATCAACAGCACCAGGCAGAGTCGTCTGACGCCGGCAATCTTCTGTCTGAGAATTTCTCTCCCTGAGAGAGGCGCCGTGAGCAGGACATCGAGTGTTTCGTGAGAACGCTCCCCTGCAATCAGACTGGTCGCTGAAACCGCGAGCAGCAGCGTTGTCAGGATCCAGACACCCCATAGCAACATGACCGCCCCGGGAACTACCGGTTCCGGACTACCGGTGGCAATCAAGATACACAAAAACAGAATGGGGACTTCCAGCGCGACCAGGATGCGAAACAGATAACGAAACGTGCCCAGTGATTTCTTGGATGTTTCCCGCCAGGCGATGGGATCATTCTCGGGCAGCTTCACATCATCCTGGACCAGTACGATACCCCGTGTCACGCGATTATCATTAATTTTACTGAACTGCGAGTCCAGTTTTTTGAACATATTTAACAGTAGATTTCGCGGCGTCAGGAAGGCTCGACGCACGAGAAAATAATGGGCCATAATCAGAAACATCAGGGTGACAGTCAGCATGGGAATACTCAAAATGAGTGGTCCCAGGATTGCGGAGATACCGGTCGTACGGGAGCACAGATCAAAGAGGTAGGGGCCGAACAGGAACAGGTTCAATTCAGACGATCGCCCCCAATTCCCCAGCAGATTACTCAAAGCCGGTATATTTTGCAGCACCTGTGAAAAAACGTGAAACAGTTCCCGGTAATAAAACAGATTCAGTTCGTAGACGATGATCGGCCCAAACAGCATGAAAAAACCAAACACATAGGTCGCAATAAAGGCACCAACCGTACTGCGAAAGAAACTGGAGCAGAGAACGCCTAAAGCGGCGACCTGCAGCATCGTCATGAGCAGAAACCAGATCCCGCTGATAAACATCGCCGGTGAAACCCCACCCAGGGCATAGGCGAAAGCCAGAATTGGAAGCCCCAGTGTCAGGAATGTGAGCATCGTAATTAAACGCCCCAGGTATTTTTCGAGAATGATGGTCCCGGGACTCAGTCGAGTAATCAGTAACAGCCCCAGACTGTTGCGCTCTTTTTCGTGGGTGATCACGCTACAGGAAATCGCGGGCAGGAAGAGATAAATGGCGATAAACTGCAGATAGATCATCGCCTCGAAGATATCGCGGCCCCGCCCCAGAATGGCCATCGGGTTATTTTGCAGTCCCGACATCAGATCAATGTAAATAAAACCGACAAATCCGAGGAACAGCAGCGCATAAATGGTGCGGATGATGTAAGTTCTACGGCGGTTGGCCAGTTCTGTCAGCTCTTTGGAGAGCAGCGGAAGCCCGAGTTGGATTCCTTTGAATTTCATGCCGTCTTGCCTTCCGTCAACTTCATGAATACCGTTTCCATATCCATGGCTTCCGCCTGGAACATGCGGATCCGGGCCCCCGTCGCTGCCAGTCTGGCGTGCAGTTCATCGACGGCCATCTGGTCTTCCTGCAGTTGAATTGCCAGGCGATCCGCCTGCACGGAAACGGACTTGACCCCTTCGAATTGTTCGATCTGTTGACAGATCCCGTTCATCTCACCGACAATCTGCACGTGAATGACTCGGCTGAGCTCAAGCCGTTTATAAATCTGATCCAGTGATCCCTGGGTGACAAACTGACCTGCCTCAATAATGCCGATACTGGTACAAAGCTGCGATAGTTCGTGCAGAATATGGCTGGAAATGATGATCGTCTTTCCCATCTCTTTGAGGGCCACCAGAAGTTCACGGACCTCAATTCGCGCCCGCGGATCCAGGCCGCTGGCTGGTTCATCCAGCAGCAGCAGATCCGGATCGTGCAGCAGGACGCGTGCCAGGGCCAGTCGCTGTTTCATTCCGCGCGACAGTGAGTCAACAGGAGAGTCAATCTTTTCTGTCAGATCGGTCAATTCCAGCACGTCGTCAACAATTGCTTTGCGTCGACTGCGATTAATGCGATAGGCGGCGGCGAAAAAGTGCAGATACTCGCGGGCGGTCAGGTCTTCATACACGCCGAAGAAATCGGGCATGTAGCCGATCATCTCGCGGATCAGATGCGGTGCTTTATGCACAGAAACTCCGTTGATTTTGACTGCGTCGCATTCATACTCCCGTTGCAGCGTCGCCAGAACTTTGATCGTGGATGACTTCCCGGCACCGTTGGGGCCGATGAAACCGAAGACTTCGCCTTTGGGAATCGTAAACGAAATCCCTTTGACAGCTTCATATTTACCGTAGCGGACCCACAGATTTTTCACTTCCACCATTGGAGGTTGTATGCTCATAGTATTCAATTCACACCTCTGTCAGAGGGCTTGTACGGCCTGCCGGCTTGGGGAAAACAACAGTTGACGATAGACCGTGTCCTGGGTCTGGCCCGGAATAAAGATCACCACCAGCCACTGTCCGGGAGCGGAAGGGTCCAGAATGCTCAGGTCTTCATAGTTGTTTCCCCCGGAAGGAGAAACCTGCGAAACAATCTGGAAAAGTCCTCCCTGATTGCGTACGCACAGGTCATCCATGAAACTCTGCTGAACATGGTTATGGATTCCATTGTGATACTGCTCGGTATTGAAGAGTCGGTATCTCGACGGGTAACGCGTCTGGTTCTGTGAGGGATGTTGCAGCCGGTGGTTCATGGGATATTTTGCCACTTTTCCGGCAGAGGTTCCGTTGTAGATCATCACTAAAGCCTGATTACCGAATTCTGCTTCAATCTGTTTTTTCAATTGCTCTCGCCCCTGCACGGTGGCCAACTGCTTTGTGTTAAATGATGCCCAGTTAAAAGACGGCTGTTCTGACTGGGGGTAATTATTGACGATGCGATTGAGCTGCGGCGTCCATTGCGGCATACGCTGGAAAACCGAATATTGTGTTGGAATGGAGCCCGCATAATAGGGCGGCCCGACCAGAGCGGCGTCCGTCCCGCGTGAATAGCGGTAATAATTCTCTCCCATTCCCAGTTCCAACTGGTTGAGCGAGGTCAGCAAGCCGGATTTGACTGGTGTTTCGACATCCTGATAAGAGCCCGTGAAAATCAGCTCGATCTGATTTTCTTTGACGGGTCTTCCCTGTGAATCCAGGTCAATGATCACCAGTGATTTGCGTTCGTGCGAAGTCTGCATGAAGAAATTCGAAATCAGAAATGCGATCACTGCAAAACCGACGGAGATCAGCGGGAAGGTAATCCAGGTAAAGCGTCTCAAGTTAAAACGACCCAGAACATAATATTCTCCCGGACCGATTACGGTGACGTAGCACAACAGAATCAACATAATCAGCGACGCAGGCACGATACGGAGATGTTCCGGCATCAGACTGGAGACGACAGCGCCCCCCGTGCTGACAGGGTGATAATTCAGATTGAACATTTCGGCGGGAGTATAAGCTTCTCCATAGCGACTATGATTCTGCTTTACCCGATCGACATAGGCATTGATCAGCGGCTGTTCGTCCCAGCGTTGATTTGCTGCGTAATAGTCCTGTTGAGACTGACGCAGTTTCCAGAGAAAAAAGGGAATCTGTCTGCGTTGCGTTTCAGATAACGAGTCGTTTGCGATCGCATCTGCAGTCACGATCACAGAGCGCCCCCAGCCGGTTCGAAAAAACCAGGTCGTCTGGGCTTCGTCCTGCTCCAGTTTTCCGGCGGAGTTGAGCACAAAGGGCGTGCTTCCCACATTATCTGACAACTGGTTGAGAAACTGCACCTGTGAAGGCTTGGGATTCTCCCCTACCAGCACGCACAGACTGCCCCCCGAGCGTACCCACTGCAGAATGGCCCGCAGATGCCGTGATTCGAATGCTTCCAGCCCCTGCTCTGTAATCAGCAGGATGTCGTATTGATGACAATCTAAAGGAAGCTGGGGAAACTCAGCCGGTCCTACATAGATCGAGAATGTCTGCATATTGAGAGATAAGGGGCGATTTGTCAGGTAGCCTCGATTATCCAGACCGTGTTTTCTGAGAATTTGCCGCAGATCGACGGGTAACGGATCGGAGGGACTGATCGCTTCAAATTTAAGTTCATCCAGGAGACGTTTTTCAGCCTGGGAGAGACTGGTATCAAACGAATCACAAAAGCCGACAGCAAACATGCGTTCATAAACACGCCCGACACGGAGTAGAAACTCATTTTTCAGATCGTACTTTCTGTCCGCTGTAACGAAACTGACCTGTAAGCTGACATTGGAAAACGCGTTGTCCACCTTCATCGGAGGCAGCATCATGGGGATTTCATGGAAACCGGCGTGTAACGCAACATCATTCGAACGATACTGACCAAACTGTTGAACGCCATCGTGGGCAGTGACCAGGAAATAGCCTTCCAGAAGTCCTGTCGAGGCAACCGAGCATTGCCAGACCAGGGTCAGTGGTCCATCTCCCTTGGGGGACTGAGATGTCTGCCGCAAATCAACCGTCATGGGCAGGTTCTGCGCATGGACGGCAGCAGGCATCGACAGACACAGCAACCAGATCAAAATCAGGAGTTGGCGCAACATGGTTCGATTTCAGGTTGAGGACGGATTTTAAGTAGGAACACCCGATGGTTTGCGTTGGAAATACCACCATTCGAGTAGTAACAGGAAAAACGCGATCAGGGCAAACTCACTCCAGAGCGGTTTATCGCTGTCAATCTGCGCTGCCGCTGCGCTGACCGGAACTTCGCTGAACTGGATCTTCTCTACGGAAACGAGAGAAGTTTCCAGAGGGTTCAATAAACTCACGCCAATTTCGGCATCTTTAGCACCTTCGCCACTGATGTTGTAAGTGCCCACATGGAGCGCCGCGATGCCGGACAAGACGCCATTCGCATCACTCTTCACTGTCATCGTCTTACCGACAGGGGACTTAATCTGGTAACTCTGCTCCGGCTGATATTCCACAACCGGTAAAACCGGTGTTGCTGCGGCTTGAGTTTCAGCGATTCCTGCCTCCTGCAGAGTTAACTGTACCAGGTTCGAAACCAGAATGGGAAAACCAACTCGATAAGGGAGTGTCGAACGGTCTGTATCGAACAGAAAATAGAATTCCTGATCGGTGGGAGTCCTTTTCTGCAGTAACAGTGGTCCCAGTTTGCCGTGAATCAGAACTTCGTAGCCCAGTTCTTCCAGATTTTCTACGCCGGAGTTCTCCGTCCAGACCGGCTGCTGGGTGATCTGGACATCACTCAACTGTACGTGTCTGAGCAGCGATGAACTGCGGTTCCAGTCCACCACTTCGGTCAGTTCCGTTTCCAGCTTGATATACTTCTCTAACTCTTCCGGTACAAAGCCGACTCCCAGTTTGATTAATGCTTCACGATCCATATCCTTAGCGGCACCGGAAATGACCAGATCGTATTCCGCAGGCGCTGAGCTTTGATCTGGTTGTGGATAAAGGATCATCTCGGAGTTTTCATCCAATGCATACCGATAGCTGGCTAACTCAGGATCCACATAAACCAGAAGTTGGCGAGACTGGGGAATGGTCAGATAGGCTTCGTTATCGGCGACCAGACTGTCTGCGCCTGCAGGAGTCAGGATGGCTTTGATTTTTGAAGCGCCTCCCGCATCAACGGAGAATTCCAGTCGTTGTGATTCTCCCGGGCCCAGAACAATCTCTTCCCGGGCGACACTCTGTCCATCCTGGATCAGTTCGACCGAGGCGGAACTGTCTGCCTGCTTTGAGTTCTCGATCCGCAGGAAGACATCCCAGGTCCCCGCCTGATTTTTGCGGGCATTCATGGAGGTGATTCCGACATTCACGCCAGCAGGAGGCAACAGCTGGTAATTCAGCTCAAAGGGGAGTTCAAAGTCGATCTCTTGTGGGAAATTACCATCGGAGTAGAAGAGGACTGATTTAATCGGGGCGGTGCGTGAGAGTGCCTGTGTCATCCGCAGCGCGTCTTCCAGCTGGCTGGGAACATCATCTACTTCGAGTGATGCCAGCGACTTTTTGAGAACACGCTGATTGTCGGTGAAATCAGTCAGCCGCCGGGCAGTCGAGCCGACGGCGACCAGCGAGATTCTCTGGTCGGGCAGCATATTCTCGATCAGCTCATTCACTCGCTCTTTGGCGAGATCCAGCCGTGACTTTTTTGTTTCCGGATCGGTCGCAGCCATACTGGCGGAGCAGTCGATCAGAATTGGCAGGTATTCGGCCCGTTCTGCCCCGCTCTGGATATAAGGCTGCATTAAAGCCAGAACCAGGAACAGCAGTAACAGGATCTGCAGCAGTAACAGAATGCTGCGTTTGAATTTCTGAAAAGGAGAATTCACCCGACGGTCATTGATGACCTGGCTCCAGAGTGCCAGCGAAGGCACGCGCTGATGCGGTCGCTTGAGTTTCAAAAAGTAAAACACAAGCAGCGGAATCAGCAGCAATAGAAACCAGGCACCCTGCAGAGCGTAAAATCCGGGCCAGAAATTCATCGTACCCATCCTTTCCGCCGCAGCTGATCAAAGAGAACATGCTCCAGGGATTCACCACTGTTGACTGAGAGGAAACGTCCCGAACGCTGTCGACACAGGGATGAAAGGTGGTCTTCCAGCATGGCTCGGTGCTCGTGATACAACCCCAGCAGGTCACCTGCAGAGGAAATATCGAGAGTCTGGCCTGTCTCGCTGTCGACCAGACGCAAGTCCCCGTTGATTTCCGGATTGACTTCTGAAGGAGCCAGAATCTGAACCCCGAAGATTTCCAGCCCTGCACTGAATAACAAATTCAAAGGACGCTGCAGATCACCGAAAGATTCAAAATCAGAGAGAATGACCGCGATCCCCCGTCCACGGTGCGTCCGTAACACATCTTCCACGGCCTGCTCGACCGGTTCATCTCCGCCTGGTTCCAGAGCCGTCAGAAAGTCAAACAGTCGTTTCATACTGACCCGACCCGATGAGGGCGGAAACTGGGCCGGACGCCCTCCCCGCTGATTACAGGCATATGCGCTGACCTTCTCAAAGTTTAACAGCCCCATGACTCCGAAAGCTGCAGCCAGTTGTTTTCCCCGTTCGAATTTGTCTTCGTAATCCATTGAAGACGAGGCATCGAGGATGATGACGACGTGCATTTCCTCTTCATGCTGATACTGTTTCATGAAGGGACGATTCAGACGCGAAAATATATTCCAGTCGATGTAGCGGACATCATCGCCGGCCACGTAGTTCCGATAATCAGAAAACTCGGTGCTCGATCCCCCTTTGCCGGTCAGGTGTTCGCCTCGACTTCGATTCGTAAGCCGCCTGGTCGGGTTGAGGCGCATCCGCTCCAGCATCGATAACGTCTTGTTTTCGAACAGCGGGGTATACTGCGTTAAGGCTGAATTCTCGGCCACGGTCCGTTACTCCTTCTCGGGCAGTTCCTGGCAGATTTTGGTGATCAGATCGGTTACTTTGATATTTTCCGCCTGCCCGTCATAGTTGAGCAGCACCCGATGCTGCAGCACCTCGTTCGCAAAGTAGCGAATGTCTTCAAACGCCACGTGCGCCCGGCCTTCACTCAAAGCACGCACCCGCGCCGCTTTCACCAGGGACTGCGCTGCCCGGGGACTGGCGCCCCAGTGAATGAATCTGCGGACCTCATCGGTTGCGAAATCGGTTCCCGGATGGGTTGAGAGCACCAGACGAATGGCATAGTCGCGGATTGGTTCGACAACCACAACCTTTTCCAGCACCGAACGCAGTTCCAGAATCTGACTGCTATTGAGCAGTTTGGTCAGTTCGACCGGCTGTTTCAGAATGGTCTGCTGCACAATCGTGTTGAGTTCTTCACGGTTAGGAAACGGAACATTAATTTTGAACATAAAGCGGTCCAGCTGTGCTTCCGGAAGTGGATAGGTCCCTTCCTGCTCAATCGGGTTCTGGGTTGCCATCACAAAAAAGGGCTGGTCCAGCCGATACTGTGTCCCGCCGGCGGTGACGGTTCCTTCCTGCATCGTTTCCAGCAGGGCCGACTGTGTCTTGGGTGACGCCCGGTTGATTTCGTCTGCCAGCAGTAACTGGGTAAAAATCGGTCCTTTGCGGAATTCGAAGCGGTAGGTCCCGGTTTCGTCGGTACTCATGATATTGGTGCCGATAATATCCGCAGGCATGAGGTCCGGAGTAAACTGAATCCGTTGAAAATGAAGGTCCAGTACCCGGGAGAGTGCTTTCACCAGTTCGGTTTTCCCCAGTCCGGGGACCCCTTCCAGCAGGACATTGCCGCCACAAAACAGGGCATAGAGTGTCGATTCTACGACCCGCTCCTGGCCGATAATCATCCGGCCCACTTCGGACCGCACCTCGTTGAACACTTTTTTAAAGTGATCGGCTTCGGCCTGTAACACGATGGGTTCGTCGGTTGTTTCCGGCTGATTCATATTATTCTCCACGGTTGAAAACCTGTCTGATTACTGATCGTTATCTTTGTCTTCTGAATTTCGTTTTCGTTTCATGTCCAGTAAACGCCCTGTCGTGGACTGATTATCCGGTGGCGTTTGCGGCGGAGGTGGTGCCGACTGCTGATTTCCGGAATCTTTTGCCCCGGGGGGCTTAGGTGTAGTTGCAGGTCCCTTCTGCAGACCCTGCTCCTGTAGTTGGGCAAGAGTCGACTGGCCAGTTTGTTCGGTCGAGCCGCCGCGGCGGGCATCCAGATCGTCCACCACATCCTGTTTGCGCTGCAACAGTGCTCCCATCGTAGCGGTGCTCTGTTTCTGCTCCTTCCCGAACCCAAACCAGCCTTTGATGACGTACCAGTCAAGCTGTACCCGACGGATGGCAACGTCCAGGGGAACGAGGATTGCCAGTGCCATCAGAAACCAGTCGAAGACCGGGTTGGAACTCTGTTTAGGATCGCGGCGACCGTAAATGACGTCTGTTGCATTCACGGGATCCAGCCGTTGCCCGCCGGTCTTTTGTGCAATTTCTTCCAACACAATGGGATTTGAGCGAAACCGCAGGAATTCTGGTGAATAAGGTACTATGAAACCCCCGTTGGCGTGATCTTCCCGTTCCCCCGATTTTCCAAGAGCCGTGACCTGGTATCGCCCCTTCCCCCAGAGAGGTACCTCAGCCTGGTAGCGACGGGGGCTGACCTGCTTCAGCACCACGGTCTCTTTCCGATCATGGGGGCCAGCAATCCGAGCTGCGACATTTAGAAACGATTCTTCCGGGTGAAAGTCTTCCACCATAATCGTTGCTTTATTACCTGTAACATGGCTCCACAGTTTCAGATGATCCTGTTTCTGCACACGTGAGATCTTGATCATCAGCTGTTTAACAAACGCCTGGTAGTGATCCCAGTTGACCCAGTCTTTTCCCCAGTTGGGAGAGAGGTCCGAAGTAAAGGCGGCCGTCGTTCCCAGTCCGTAACGCCAGAAGGAAAGAACCGGATCAATCTCCCCTTCGGCTTCTTTCTTTTCCGGCGCGTTTAAGACACCTTCTGCCCGTGGTTTGATTGTGGTTAACACATAACCAAACAGGGGTGGAATGCGTTCGATGCCGTTCAATACCGGAGAAATCATTCCGACCTCCGGCACGAACGTTTCATTCTGAATCATGCTCCGTTTCAGCGTTTTCGATTCTTTGATGAAGATCGAAGGTAACTGGTTGGGATCGGAGGGGAAGTAATACCGGCCTCCGGTGGCGCCCGCGATGGCCCGCATCGTCGAAATATCGCGTCCGCCATGTGGGAAGATGGCGACCATCGAAACGCTGACTTTATTCTTCTGAAAATCACTGATCAACTGCGGCGCGGGGGGCTGAGGATCTCCATCCGAGATGATGATCATGTGCTTGGTGGAGGCATCACTTTCTTTCAAACCCTTCAGTCCCAGGCGCATCGTGTTAACAAAGCTGGGCATATCGCCAATTTGCGCGCCATTGATCTTGGGAACCATTTTTTCATAATCGCCGGCAGGCGTCAGCTTGAACAGCCACTTTTCGCCCTCCATATAATCGTAGACCAGAACCCCGACTTCATCCTGGGCTCCTAAAACCTTAATCGCCTGTTTGGTAATGCGTTTCCCCCAGGTGTTCCCCTCCGGAAACTCACAGGTATGCAGAATAATTGCCAGCGCGCCTTTAGGTAGTACTTTCTTTTTGGTGATGTCCATCGTGACGGGCAACGCGTCTTCAATAACCGTACGGTGATAGCCCCCTGGGCCGAAGCTGTTGTCTCCGCCGACCATCATGAAGCCGATGCCCTGGTTGAAGACGGAGTCGTGGACGGCTTTGAGTTGAATGACATTAAACGCATCAGCGGGTACGTTCACGAAAAGAACCGCGTCATAAGGCATCAGCGAGAGCGAGTCACTCGGGAATTCATAAGCCGAAACGACATCGACATTGCGTTCTCCTTCGCGAATCGCTTTCACCAGCGACTCCCAGTCCCGGTCATCACCGGCCGGATTCGTTACAACGAGAACTTTCCCTTCGCCTTCGACGTAGATGTAATTGATGACGGTATTGTTTTCGCGGATCTGGTCATCGGCAGCCTGGGTTTCGATTGTCGCGGAATACTCGTAGTAGCCGGGATCACGCAGGTAGACGGGGACGACAAATCGATTTTTGCCGGCTTTGAATTTGACTTCCTGTTCGTAAATCTGTTCTCCGTTCTCACGCAGCACCAGCTTACCCGCACCATCCTGCAGCGAAGAGAGTACCACGGAAGCTTCATAGTTTTCGCCCAGTTTGACGAACCGTGGCAATTCCAGATTTTCCAGCCAGACTTCTTTGTCGTATTCGTATTGAATCGGCAGCACATCCACGGCGATATCGCGGGATTTCAGCTCGTCCAGAATCTGTGAAATGGAGCCTTCAGTCTCGGTGCCATCGCTGATCAATACGATGCGTCCGCGGTTTTCTTCAGGCAGCATGGCAGCGGCCAGTGACAGAGTCTGCTCGAGATTGGTCGCATCCCTGTCGATACGCGAATTCAATGCTTCAAACGGGAACGACATGCGGGGCGGCAGTTCGACAGCCGAATTTCTTCCGAAGACAACGAGACCGGCTTCATCCATGGGCGGTTTTTCGGTGACCGTTTTCGTAACGAATTCCAGTGCCTCGTCGACGGACCGTTCGCCGATGGAATCGGATAGATCCACCGCGTAGACCACCGAGATCACATCCCGTACTCGAACGGACCGTGGCTCTGCAATCAGGATCACAAACAGCCCCAGCATCACCAGACGCGTCAGCAGCGCAGCCAGTGCCCTGCCCCTGCTCAGCCCGCCATAACCGGCGACAGAGAGCCACCAGACCCAGACCGCGAAGAAAATCAGCACGAATGCCCAGGGCCGGGCAAAGAGCAGGACTCCCGAAAGTTCGAGGCCCACGCAAAGGCCGGCATAAAGCAACAGGAAGAAAATCAAAGGGAGTGCCCGCCGCCACCTCACCGACGTGCGTGCTCTGGGAACTAACTGTTGATAGAGTTCTTTGATTTTCATGGTGTCAATTTTACGATTAAACGATTTCCGGTGTCAGCCACGAATACCTGATCTTTTGAATTTACTGTCAGTCCCCAGGGAGTCAGGAATTCTCCCTGTTGCATCCCCGTTTTCCCAAACCGCCCCAGGATGTTTCCCTGCAGGTCTGTTTTGGTAATGCGTCCCGATCCGTATTCCACGATATACAATTCACTGGTCTTGCGGTCGATGGCGATGTCATAGGGGTAATAGAGGGGAATTCCCCCGGTTTTTGCTCCCAGAATTTCCAGAAACTCACCTTCATCTGAGAAAATCTGAATCCGGTTATTGATTGCATCCGAGACATAAATTTTGTGATCATGCCAGACCATTCCCGCCGGGCGCTGAAATTCCCCCGGTCCGGTCCCCACCTTGCCGAATTCGAGCAGATACTCGCCCGTTTCCGAGAACTTCTGAACGCGATCGTGATTCCCATATTCGCAGACGTAGATGTCTCCCTCCGGATCCTGCACCACAGACACCGGGTAGATAAACTGGGAAGGACCTTCACCATACTCGCCCAGCATGCGGAGCACATTTCCCTCTTTGTCAAAGAAGACGACGCGATGATAGTGGGTATCCGCAACCGCGATCTCGCCATTTCTGAGCAGACAGACCCCTTCCGGCTTGCCGATCTCAAAATCAGGCATCTCCCACTGTTTGATCAATTCATCTTTCGCATCATAAACCAGGACCCGTCCTGCGTTATCCAGGACGTAGAGTTCATCGTCAGGCCCCACATTCAGACTGCGCGGCGCGGGTACCTTGATGCCTTCCGCGGGAACCGGCCACTGAGAGATGTCGGAAAAGGATAACTCTGGCGCATCCCCTGTAATACAGCCTCCGCACAAGAGCAGACAGCAGAAAAGAATCAGCAGGCGAATGGAAATTCGCTGTCCCGCTTCCAGGGCTGCTCGCGCGGGTCGATGATAAAAAGTATGTGCTGCACCGGTTTCCCGGTTCATGGTGCGGACTTCTTCCATGGTACCGAGAAAGTGAGTCTGTTTGATTTCGAACGGACCGGCTGGGTCAGTGATCAATTCCACCTGTTCGGGACGGGCCAACATGGGTAAAACGGAGGTATCCCCGGACGAATCGATTTCATTCACGGGCCCCAGAAATGAAGCCGCCTTCACCGAGGGGGGCGAACGATAAAGTTCATTGACTGGACCATGATAGACAACCTGCCCCTGATCCAGGCAGATGACCTGTTGTGCTTCGCGCAGGACCAGTTCGGGAGAATGTGTGGAAAATACAAGTGAAATACCGTGGGAGAGACAGTACGCGCGAATGAAATCCCAGTACTGGGGCCAGTGTGCCTGATCGACGTGGACCAGTGGTTCATCCATCACCAGGACTTTCGCCTGACTGGCCAGGGCCCGGACTACCGAAAGCCGGGACGCTTCTCCCTGGGACAACTGTCCGGGGTATTTATGACTCACTTCGGTTAACCCGAAGGCGGCAAGCAGTTCATCGACGTGTGCCTGTTGCTGATCTGGGTCCGGGCTGACCAGCAGACAATGCTCGCGGACCGTATACTGGGGCCAGAGTCCCATACTGTGGGGCACCCAGAACAGGTCGAGGGTTGCGGTTTCCGAGTGTGTCTGGTTGCGTTGAATGTCTCCCCGATCGGGCCGTTCAAAGCCAACCAGCAGGTTTAACAGAGATGTCTTGCCTGCACCGGAATACCCCATGATGGCGGTCACCCCGGCTGGAATTTCCAGGTCGATGCCCTCCAGGCGTACGCCCCCCTGCCAGGACAGGCTGACTTCGCTCAGTCGCCAGAGAAGTGTTTCAGATTGGGGAGCCGTTACAACCATGGTTGAACTTTTTTACTTTCAGGCAGGCACTCGATAGCTGGCGATCCAGAATCGTTTCACAATGGGAACAAGTGCCAGACAGAGACAGACCGGCACCAGAAAACAGAAAAAGGTGATCGCGGACAACATTGCGTTCTGTCCATAATGCATGAGTCCGTATAAACGAACAGCTGACGTCATCGTGCTGCCGGGAGCGAGAATCGAGCTGATCGTGACGTCCCAGTAAGCCCAGAAAGCCAGCAGGACCACGGCCCAGAATTGCATTCTTCCCGAGACGGCCCAGAGCAATTCGCCCCCCTGCCCGGCTTGAGAGGGCCGCGGGGACTGACGAAGTAACTGTGCCAGAAACAGTCCGGCATGCTGTTCTCGTTTGAGGAGCATCAGCCGCAGGAACAGGGCGCGGGGAAACAGAAACAACACAAACCCGAGCAGCACCGGAATCGGAGTACCATACATGACTGAGCCGGCGCGGGTGAGAAACAGGGATGCCAGCCCAAGCGCGAGGATCAGCGCACCACACAAACCAGGTAGACAGCACAAGAGGCCCATCAGTCGGGTGAATACGGTGGAATCCTGTTTTAAAAAGAATGAGGCCAGTCCCCAGGCGGCAATACCGGTTGTCGCTGCGTAGGCCAGCGCCCAGGCGCACTCCTGTAAAATGCTGATGAGTTGATACTGATTCTGGAGCAGATTCAGCAGTGATTTTAAACTCCCACCACTGATTAAGAGAAAGGGAACCAGCACGACCAGGGCAAAAGCGGCCCCCAGGTAACACCAGTCCCAGAGCTTCGCTTTCTGAAGAGTGGGAGCTGGCGTTTCAGTCGCTTCCACTTTTCTGGTCTCTCTCTGAAACCGCTGCAACAGGCTGAAGACCCCCAGCAGGATGACGACTTCAATCGCGAGAGGCCCCAGCAGAAAAGAGAGTGTTTCCTGCACGGGAACGCCGCCCGCCTGCGCATCAAAGATCCAGACGGTCCAGGAATCGCGGTACATCAGCGAGGCCATTTCAAATTCCTGAAAGCTCAACAGAAATAACAGCGTCCAGACAGGGATCGACAATCGCAGGGAATTCCAGAGAAAAAAACTGGCCCGGGTTTTCAGGCTGGCCAGTCGCGAACCCGGCGTCCGAAAGACGCGTCGGATGAAATCCGCTTCGGGAGAGATTAACGCTCCCCCTGCCATACTGAAACAGAGTATGCCCACAGGGACCACTTTCATTAAAACCAGAGTTGAGTATGTCAGTTCGAGCAGGGCAGGATACTGCACGAATCTGACAGAAATCAGAGACCAGGCATATCCCACCAGGAGTTCAGGAACAAATAACGGTGATAAAATCAGAATTAACAGGAACCAGGCACGAGATTCAAACGCTTTCCGTGTCGGCGGGGTCAACCGCCGGGCTAAAAAGACTCCGATGAATGAAATACATAAACTGCGCAACACGGTCACGCCACAGGCAGTGGCCAGGCTCATTTCAAGTACTCCGTTTTGAGCCAGTCCAGCGTCTGCTCTCTTTGTTTGACCAGATTCGTCAGGGGATATGCTTTTTCGATCTCAGACCGATACTGTTTTACTTCTTCTGGAACCTGCTCCCAGTCGACCGGCCCCAGGGGAATCTGGCGTGACTGCGAGCGGGCCAGTTCCAGTTCAGCCCGCTCCGAGAGCAGAAAATCGACCAGTTTCTCGGCCTGCTCCCGCTTTTGAGTTCCTTTAATGATCGCCACGCTGTTGGGAATCAGAATGACTTTGTCCTCGATCGTCACGGGGACGGCAGCTACCGGCTGTTGCTCATCGACGGCGACAAAATAGTCATCCGTGTCTGTATAGCCCAGTACGCAGGCACCGCCGGCGACAAGGTTCTTGACTTGAGAATTTCCGGTCGTGACCTGAATCCCCCGTTTGAGTTGTTCCGCATACCAGGCTTTGAGTTGATCCAGTCCCCAGACATCACAGAGGATGGTGAAATGAGTGAGCGTCGTCCCGTACAGGGGTTTGGCAATCGCGACCTGGTCCAACGGCCCGGCCAGAACCTTCTCGATGGCGGCGGAATCCGCCTGCAGCTGATTCGTATTGGTAATAAAAACCCGCAAACGGGCTGCGAAACCGGTCCAGCAACCTTCCGGATCTTTGAATGACTCAGGGATTCGTTCGTATCCGGAGCCTTTATAGCTTTCCAGCAGTCCACGGGATTTCAGATCCGCGGTGCCCAGGGTCTGATTATTCCAGAAGACATCGCACTGGGGATGCTCCTGTTCCCGTATGATCAGATTCGTCAGGCCGAGAGATTTAGTCGCTTCGGTATCGAACCGGGGTTCGACGGCAATTCCCGTCTCCGCCATGAATTCGTTGAGTATTTTTTCCGAAAAGATAGAGTCATGTGCGCAGTACACAACCAATGGATCTGCCTGCTTCTGAACATAGAAGACGACTCCAATTCCCAACAGGGCAAGCAGCAGGATGATAATTAAGGTAAGCCAGCCGGGAGCACCCTGGGGCCTGATTTGTTCATTCATTTCTGAGGTGTATTCTCGTCAGTTTTTTTCTCGAGTGAGTTGAAATACTTCTTGATTCCGTCGTGATACCCGGGCGGGATCTGCTCCTGCATGATGGCTTCGCTCATGCCCTGCTTGAGATCCGTGACCAGCTTGTTGTAGTTCTTCTTAGCTTCGCCACTGTCGCTGAGCCCCTTGGATTTGAAGGAAAGCAGGACCTTACCAGCGGTGATGGCCGACTTGGACTTTTCGGTTTTAAAACCTTTATCACCCGTGTCGTCTTCATCGACCTTGCCTCCTCCGCCCTGTCCCTCATTGCCGGTCCCTTCACCGGGCATTTCTCCCCCCATCATTTCTGCATAGAGTTCTTCGTAGTCTTCGAGGGTCATGCAGTTTTCGCAGGCTTCACCGTCGAGGCCTGATTTGTCGTTTGCCTTTTTAGCCATCTGTAGAACTTTGAGCGCTTCTTCCAGCTTTTTCATGTCTTTGGCCGACTGCGCCACTTCTTTGAGTTCCATTTTTGCCAGGTCCATGGACTCCATGGCTTCTTTGAAAGCCTCTTCGGGAGAAAGCCCCTTGGACTGCGCCATCTGCATCTGTTTCATGGCTCGCTTCAGCGCTGCAGCCATCGGCTTGGAAGAAGTCTGTTCCCGGGCGAATGACTCCATCTCTTTGAGTTTCTTCTGGATTTCATTCTGCAGTTTTTCCCGTTTGACCGGGTCTTTTTCTTTCATCAGCCGTTGCAGCTGATCTTTCAATTCATCCATCTCTTTGGTGAGTGACTGGGTCGAACCTTCCTGCAGCTCCTTAGACCACTTCTTCATGCCGTCGTCTTTCGACATGCCACCAAATTTCTGGGCCTGGTCTGCCTTCATCATCATGCTTTTCATATTCTCTTCGGCGCGCTGCCGCCACTTGCCTCCCAGGGACTTCTGGTGACCAGCCAGGGTCTTGGCATTTTCCTGTTTTTTGCCGGGGGTCATCTTGCGAAAGTCCGATTTCAGATTCTCTACCGCCAGTTTGACATCTTTAGACTCTTCGTCGCCTGCACCGTTATCTTTGTTCTTCAACTCAGCCATGCGGGCCTTTGTTGCTTTTTTCTCTTTCTGGAACTCCTTGACCTTTTCCTGTTCAATTTCCGCGGCCTGGACTTCACCGAAGGGGTCAAGTTGCGGCGCGTATTGCAGTGTCAGAAACAGAACCAGCGAGGAGGCACAGACCCAGCCCACCCGTTTCGCCCAGGCAAATTCCACAACCTGGAATGGTTTGATTTTCTGTGCCTGCTTTTCTGCGTCTTGCGCGACCAGGGGCTTATAATTGCCGACAGCCTGTTCCAGCATCGTCACCGTCAGAAACAGATCCTTGGTTCCCTGTCGCTGATCGATCAGGCGGGCTGCCTGTTCGCGATCGGGCCGGCGAAACAGAATCGCTGACAGCACCAGCGTACCGATGGCGACACTGCTGATGGACTCCAGTGGGAACCAGCCGGTCCAGTAGCCCGTCAACCGGCTGAAGAGCATCAGCGCCAGGTACAAGGATGCAGAGATTACAAATGACACAAAGAGAGCACGCCCCCAGACCGCCAGAGCCAGGCGGCGTTCTACGCGTTCGATCAGTCGATTTGATTTTGTCATTTGTTCCATGAGTTTTCTCCTTATTGACAGGAGTTGTTAGTCCATTGATTTGTCTGCGATACTAATCCGATTTCGGGGAGAGGGCCTCCGCCTCATCGGCGCTGATCAGGTGGTCCTGATTCTGGTCCAGTCGTTTAAATGTGGCTGCATCGAACAGAAATTCCCGTTCCGAAATGTCACCATCCCGGTTACGATCCATGCGTTGAAACCAGCGCGGTCCAGAAATGGTACGTGGGATTGTACTGTTCTGGTTCATTGCCATGGAATCCATCCGTGGATCAAACTGAAACAATTGCGGTTTCCCGAGTTCAAATGTCAGTTTGAAATGTCCTCGTAATTCTGCAGGATCCAGTGACTGGTCCCGGTTTTTATCATACTCCCGCACTCGCTGGAGACTGTTTTTGAGTTCGCGAGGGCTCAAGCGTCGATCCAGATCGGCGTCGAGAATTTCAAACAGCGATTTGCCATCGTTGCTGACTGTCATGACGACCTGGTTCTGTACGGAAGACGTTTTCTGAATCAGGTAGTCGGTCAGCTCTTCCCTGTGCAGCATTTCATCCTGATTCTGGTCCGCTTTCTGATAGTCGGCACCGGGGATGTTCAACTGCATGAATTCGTTTGGAGACAGATAACCATTTCTATCACTGTCGACAACGCGAAAACGAGTCTGGTAGAAACGGACATTGTCGGCCAGCATGTGCCGCGAACTCTTGACGCGAAATTCGAGTTGCAGACTGTCGAGCCGTAACTGCAGTCGCGAACGGGACGGAGATTCAACCTCGGTGACGCGGGGTGTCTGCTGACTGACGAATTTGAGCGTGGGCCTGAATGCTTTCTGTCGGGGGAGCGCCATTTCCAGTTGCAGCTCACTTGCGGGATGATGCAGCCAGGCCGATATCTCCTCTCGATTCAAATAACCATCCGCGTCCTGATCGAAATCCTGAATCTGGGATGTCCCACTGCTGGTGGAACTGAAACAGGCCAGAGCCAGGGCATCCTGCTGGGGATTGGCGTGTTCAACATATTTTTTCAACAGTTCGTCAACCGCCTGGCGAATCGAGCGATCGTTGTCCAACTGCCGGAAGGGGGTCTCGGTTTCTCCCTGACCTCCTCCAACCACGGTTTGAGTCTGATTCGCATTAAACGGGCGAAGTTCCGCCAGATTCAGCACTTCATCTTCATCACGATCAAACTGTGTCAACGCGCGGGAGCTGGCTTCGAATTCCGCATCGCTCACGGAACCATCGCCGTTGTAATCCAGTTTGCGAAAGAGTTCGATCACCTGGGACGATCTTGTAGGAGCCCCCGCGATGCGAAACGCAGAACCCTGGGCCCGGTGAATATAAGTCGCAAATTCACCGATGCTCAACTTCTGGTCCCGGGGCGCTACATCCAGTAAATGCAGCCGCTCTGCCGGGCTCCCCTGATCAAACAGGCGGATACCGAATGCCGGGACGTTTTCCATCTCGGTCTGATCAATGAACTGATCCTCGTTACGGTCCAGCGAGGTAAACAGGCGTTGGATGTAATCAGTCGTCGTCGCGCAGAAATCAGCTTCATCAACCTGAATGTTGACTGCAATCACGACGGGGGCAGAAGGTGCCAAAAGTAGTATTCGCTGGGCCGTCGCTGCCTGCGGCGCGGAATCCTGAACTTCTCCTGCCAAACTGATGCGCAACGGGACCAGTCCCAGCAGAGCTGCGGTCAGGTAGCAACAGATTGTCCTGGCGGCTGCGGTCATGTGTTAATGATTCAATAAAAACTCGCTACTGTTTAACAGAGCCCAGAACAGATTCGCATAGGCGTCCGTCTGGTCTTCACTGGCTGTGATATACGATTTCAGTCTGTTTTGTTCGGCCGATGTGGGAGGCCGGGAAAGCGTGGACAGATAAAAGGCTTCGATTTTCTGTTCGACCGATTGACCGGGGAAATCTACTATCGCGGTAAACACATCGGACTCTTCCAGACTGGTCGCGTTGGTGATAAAGGTACCGTTCATCAGCGCCAGAGCCTGCAATATTGTAGCCCGGGGCTCTAGTTGGTTTTCGGCCTCCGATTGAAACAGTTCGTAAATTTCCGTCTGGGGAGAATTTGTGCCTCCTGCGACCAATCGCGGATCCGTTTCTGTCGTCTGGCGGAAGAACCCCGTGGCCTGGACCAGATTGGCAAAGATCTGTTCTGAGGTCAGGCCCCGTGTCGGCATTTTTCCATACCATTGTGCACGAGACTGACTGGGATCGGTCTGGCGACTGGTGAGCTGATAGGTCTCAGAATTCGTGATTTCGCGAATCAGATATTTCAGATCGTAATCATGTTGCTGGAAGGCACGCGCCATGGCATCCAGCAGTTCCGGATGCGAGGCGGGATTGGTCGCAGAAAAATCATCGACCGGGTCCACGATGCCTCGACCAAAAAACAGACTCCAGATTCGATTGACCGACGCTTTGGCGAAATAGGGGTTCTGTGAAGATGTGATCCATTCCGATAGCCGTTCTCGGGGGCCACGCTGATTCTGTTCCCAGTCGATCTCTTTTCCGTTCAGAAGACTGGCTTCGACCAGTCGATTTGTATCGGGAATTTTGATGGCGGGTTTGCCGGTGACTTCTCTCAGGCTGAATCCGGTAATCAAATTATTCTGCTGGGACTGATCGAAATTGGCAAAGAAGGCTGCAAACTTCCAGAACTGCTCCTGCTTCCAGGTATCGAAGGGATGATCATGGCACTGGGCACATTCAATCCGGACTCCCAGAAAGGCACGGGAAGTACTGGCAGCCAGGCTCTCTGGTTTGAGCTGCTTAGCCACATAGAAAGCCCGCGGAGTGGGTTCCATTGTCTCTGCCTGTGCTGCGTCCTGATCAAAGGACGCTCCAATGATGGCACGTGCCAGAGCAGCGTAGGAAGTGTCGTTTCTCAGTTGAGTTCGCAGCCAGGCTTCGAATTCCGGCACCTGTTGGCGTGCAAATGGATCTGTGCCAGCTTCGGGAATCAAGATCTCCCGCCAAAGACTGGTGAAGTGGACCACGAACCCCGGACTGGCCAATAAGCGTTCAATCAACTGAGACCGTTTATCTGGAGTGGTATCTGCCAGAAACTGGCGTACTTCCGCTACCGGTGGAATTTTGCCGGACAGATCCAGGTAGACCCGCCTCATGAATTCCGCATCCGAAGCACAGGGGGCGATCTGAACGTGTTCGCGCTGGTGAGCCTGCCTGATAAACTGATCGATCTGACCGGCCAGCCGCTGTGGTTCGCTGTCGGTAGCAGACTTTTCCGCGGCCATGATACTCGACTGCATGCAGATGAGCAGTAGTCCTGCCAGTAGCAGACTGCCCACCTGAGTACCTCGGTTGTGCTGATTTTCGCTGGCACTTAACACGGGTGCAGTCCTTAATGAGAAACGGACAACGGATTCACTCAGTCTAAAAGAAATGATTGCCAGAAGTGGCCTGATTACATATAGTCAATTGTACAATGAGCTTGCAGCAATACAAGGGCGTTCCCGGTCTCGACTCCGGAACCGGGCAGATCGGAATTAGCTACAGAAGCACTGATCTTGAAATATTTTATGAAAGTTCATGAAATACTGATGCCCCCTTAGTAAGTTAGAGGCGATAGTAAGTCCGTTTTGCTCAACTATTTCTCCAGATTCACGATTTTCTTACTGAAAGATGACATGTTGCTACTGTCGGGTCTGCGTCAACAGATGAAAAAACACAAAGATGATCTGCTGGTGATTGTCGGCGGTGCCGGATTGTTTATTTTCGGATTCCTGGACGAGGGCCTGGCCTGGTTTTTCAAGTCGTCGGGTGTGCTCATGTTTCTCTGGGGCTGTGCGACCCTGTATGTGAATCTCAAATCGAGCGAACAGTAATAACAACGTCTCCGTCCAGGGACTGGTCGGGCGTTTTTGAGTGTGTTAACCATGAAAATCATTTCTATGACTCGATCTATATTTTACTTGCCATTCCTGATCTGTGTGACGGCCTGTCTCCATAGCGTCCCGGTTCTGGAGGCAGGCGACTGGCCGATGTGGCGCTATGACGCCGGTCATACGGCCTCCTCGCCTGCTGCCCTGCCCGACCAGTTGACGCCTGTCTGGACCCGGAAGTTCAGCCCACGGAAACAGGTCTGGGATGACCCGTTAAACAATGACCTGATGACGTACGACAAAGTCTTTGAACCGGTGGTGTCTGGCCAGCGAATGTTTGTCGGGTTTAATGACGCCGATAAACTCGTCGCTCTGGATACTCGGACCGGGGAGACGCTCTGGACGTTCTTCACCGATGGTCCCGTTCGTTTTTCGCCGGTTGCGACGGAAGACAGGGTCTACCTGGTCAGTGATGACGGACACCTCTATTGCCTCAACAGCAGCGACGGAACTTTGATCTGGAAGTTTCGTGGCGCGCCAGCGGCACAGAAGACATTGGGAAATCAGCGGGTGATTTCTGCCTGGCCTGCCCGCGGCGGTCCTGTTTTATACGACGATCAGATATATTTTGCAGCCAGTATCTGGCCGTTTATGGGGACGTTCATTTATGCTCTGGATGCAGAGACCGGAACGGTCACCTGGGTAAATGATTCGACCAGCGCCAGCTACATCAAACAGCCGCATAGCGCCCCTTCTTTTGCGGGTGTGGCGCCACAGGGCACGCTCGTGGCAACTGAAGAACTGCTGCTGGTGCCCGGCGGTCGTTCCGTTCCCGCAGCCCTGGATCGCAAGACCGGCGAATTGAAGTACTTTCACCTGGGAGGCAAAGGGAACGGCGGTTCGTTCGTGATTTCAGGCGAGAAAGAATTCTTTGTGCATACCCGCTATCGGGGAGTTCGTGCTTACAATCTGGAAACCGGATTGCCCAACCTGTACGTGCACAATGAACCGGTGCTCCACGAAGAACAGATCTATTCCGCCAGTCTCAAAAATAAACAGCCGGTGCTGGAGGCCTTTAATAATCAGCATAAGGCACTCTGGTCTCTCCCCGTGGATGGACAGGGAGATCTGATCCGAGCCGGAAATCGTCTCTACGCAGTGGGCGAGCAGACGCTTTCCGCTGTCGAACTGCCAGCCAGTCCAGATGCCAAACCGCAGGTTGCCTGGCAACAACCCATTTCCGGAACCGTCGCTCGTTTACTGGCTGCAGATAACAGGCTCTACGCGGTCACTCAGGAGGGCGCGATCATGGCGTTCGCCGCACCGGGAGAGCAAACTGAATCCATAATCACGGAGGCCACATCGGAAACGAAACCGGCCGTCGATCCCGCTGCCATGGAACTAGCTGCCAGGATTCTGAAACAGACCGAAACCCGTACCGGATATGCTGTCTGCGTGGGCGGGGATAATCCTGATTTACTGGACGCTTTCCTGCGACTCTCTCCGTTGCAACTGTTGGTGCTGGAGCCTGATGTGCAGCGTGTCGCTGCACTCCGCAAACGTTATGACGCTCGTGGGGAATATGGCACGCGTATCTCGGCTCACCAAGCAACTCCGACCCGTTTCAAGTCGCCACAACACATTGCCCGGGTGACGATCGTCAGCGCTCCGCAGGTGGAATCGCTGACCAGTGCCTCCCTGCAGCAAATTTATCGCTCGGTTCGCCCGTATGGCGGTGTCATCTGGATTCCTGCAGCAGACGAGCGACTTGATTCTCTCAAAAATATGATCCGTCAGGCGCAGCTTCCTAAAGCTGAGGTGGCTGAACTGGCCGATGGTCTCCTGATTCGCCGAGTGGGGGCACTGCCTGATTCGGCCGACTGGACGCACCAGTATGGGGATATCGCGAACAGTGTGAAATCGAATGACAAGCGAGTCAAACTCCCGTTAGGTGTCCTCTGGTTTGGCGGTAATTCGCACGACGATGTGCTCCCGCGACACGGGCATGGCCCGCCTGAGCAGGTCATCGGCGGTCGCACATTCCTGGAAGGGATGAACAGCCTGAGTGCCCGCGATGTTTACACGGGGGAAGTGCTCTGGAGACGTGAATTTGACGACCTGGGCACGTTTGGCATCTATTTCAATTCGACTTATGCCGACACGCCACTAAGTACGCAATACAACCAGAAACATATTCCCGGAGCGAATGCCCGCGGCACCAACTATATCGCCACAGCGGAAGAGGTCTATCTGGCCATTGGCGCTGAGTGCCATGTGCTGAGTGCCGTTGATGGGCAGACGCAACGAATCGTCAAACTGCCGGATCCTAAAAAAGACTGGGCCTTTATCGCTGTGGACCAGGATATCCTACTGGCTGGAAATGGATTTGCTCATTACGGCAAAAAAGTTGAGGAGAAAGCTGGCAAGGACGGCCCCGCGGCGACTGACTTGTCTGCCAGTCGAGGGTTGATCGCCTTTGATCGTCGGTCGGGAGAAAAACTCTGGCAGGTCGATGCCGTGCATTCATTCTTACACAACGGAATCGTCGCGGGACGGAATCGGTTGTACTGCCTCGACAAACTTCCTGCGAGTGCCGAGAAAAAACTGTCGCGGCGCGGCATGGCTGATCCTTCACAGTACCGCATTCTCTGCCTGGATCTGCAGACCGGGAAAGAACTCTGGTCGACAAAGGAAAGTATCTTTGGTTCCTGGCTGGGCTACTCTGAAAAACATGATCTGCTGTTGCAGGCCGGTGCCCGGGCCAGCGATCGCCTCAGTGATGAAGTGGGCCAGGGTATGATTGCCTACCAGGCCGATGACGGCACCATTCTCTGGCAGAAAAAGGATCAGAAATATACCGGTCCGCTGGTGCTGCACAACGATCTGATTATCACTTCGGCTAATTCGTACCAGGTCTCAGGGGGCGCCTTTCACATCAGGGATGGCAGCCCTTACACGATTACGAATCCAATTACCCGCGAAAAAGAGCCGCTGAAGTTTTCCCGTACCTATGGCTGCAATTATGTGATTGCCAGTGAGAATCTGCTGACATTCCGATCTGGGGCTGCGGGGTTTTATGATCTGGCCAATCAGAGTGGGACCGGTAATTTCGGCGGGTTCAAATCGAGTTGTACTTCGAATTTGGTTGTGGCGAATGGTGTATTGAATGCCCCCGATTACACTCGCACCTGCAGTTGCTCCTATCAGAACCAGACCTCCCTGGCCTTGATCCACATGCCTGAAATCGAAATCTGGACCAACAGCCAGTTACAGGACGCTGCAGAGTCGACGGGAGTGGTGAAACAGGCGGGGATCAATTTCGGTGCCCCCGGGGATCGCGGGGCAGACACCGGTACGCTCTGGCTGGATTATCCTAGCGTGGGTGGGGAGTCTCCTGACTTAGCAGTCACCATCTCAAACAAAAAATATCGCACCTTCCGCCACCATGCGCTTAAAATCAGCGATTCACCGTCGAAACCGGGTTTGAGCTGGGTCGCTGCCTCCGGCATTGAAGATCCGAAGAAGATTACGATCGCCATCCGCCAGGAGGATTCAGCCAAACAAGGAGAAGGCATTCCTGTGGCCAGTGTAGATGATGACGCGGAAGAGAATCCCAAGGGGAACGTCAGCATGAACAGCAGCGATCTGGAGCTGACACTGGATGGCGGTAATCCACAGGTCGTGGCGATTCGTTTTACCGATATCCCCCTGTCACGCACCGACGAACTCGAAGCAGCCTATATTCAATTCACTGTCGATGAGACGGGCAAGGAAGAGTGCCAGCTGAAAATTCAAGGTGAGCTGACTGTCGATTCGAAACCACTGATGGAATCAAAACACAATCTCTCCGGCCGAAAACGGACGCGGGCTGTCGTCGCCTGGTCGCCTCCTGCCTGGACCAAGGTGGATGCTGCTGGTGAAGCACAACGGACGCCTGATTTAAAACCCATTCTCGATGAAATTCGCCAGCAGCCTGGTTGGAAACCGGGCAATCCGATTTCATTTATCATCACCGGTACGGGCACACGCACAGCCCGCTCTTATCGGGGACCGACTTCCGGATCGGCGCGACTGGTACTGAAAAAGAAAGAGACAGCGGCGGAGAACCGTCCTGAAGATGTTGCAGCGAAAACGAATGAAAATGCCCGACGATATTCAGTTCGCCTGACTTTCAATGAACCGAACATGAAACTCAAAATCGGGGAACGAAAGTTTGATGTATTCCTGCAGGGAGAACGGGTGCTGCAGGACTTCGATATTCTGGCTGAGACTGGTCAGCCCATGCGAAGCCTGGTCAAGGAAATCCCCGGAGTGGTGGTGACCGATCAGCTGGAGCTGGAATTCAAGTCTGTCCGTGGCTCTCAGGCCGCTCCCCTCATCTCGGGGATCGAGTTGATCAGTGAAGACTGAGAGCGCCTTTCGGCTCAGGAAGTAACGGGAGTATCAGCTGTTTCAGAAATCCAGTCCTTCAGTTGGAGCTGTACGCTTTCAAAACCACGAAAGCGGTTGATATTCGGAGCGAAGCTGATCGAAAAAGGACCGCCGGCTTCTTCCATCTGGCTGGCCCACTCCCCTTTGCCGAAAGCGATGGCACGAATGCGGGTTTTGTGCTGCTGGAAGACCAGTGAAAGGTGCCGTCCCCCTTCTCCCATCGTTTTGGGAGGCTCGGCCAGTTCGACCCGGGTGGCGACAAACTGAGGCCGTGGATTCTCCTGCCCGAAGGGGCCCAGGCAATCCAGTTCCAGAACCGCCTGTTTGGTGATCTCATTCAGACATACTTCCGCATCGATCTTCACCAGTAGATCGTCGTCTGACGGTGGTGGTGCCGTAGCCGCATAGGCGGCGAACGCCTGACGAAAGTCTTCGATTTTGTCCTCTTCGATGCGCAAGCCTGCGGCAGCCTGGTGACCGCCGAAGCGCATCAGGTGCTCAGCACAGGATGAGAAACCGGCATGCAGATCGAAGCCGGCGAAGGACCGCGCCGATCCCTGACCGGTGCGGGTCGCGGCTTCAAGGGCGATCAATACCGTTGGTTTTTCAAAATGCTCGGCGACTCGGTTTGCAACGATGCCGATCACACCGGGGTGCCAGTCCGGATGGGCGAGGACCAGGGTCTGATGCTCTTCCCACTCGGCGTTCTCTTCGACCATCTCGCGTGCCTGTTTGAGAATCCGGCGTTCGACCGTGCGACGGTTTTTATTGAGTTCATCCAGGTAGAGTGCCAGCTGCACGGCCCGTTCCCGATTACTGGTGGTGAGCAGTTCCACTGCCAGGCGGGCCTGCCCCAGTCGACCGGCGGCATTCAGTCGGGGCGCGATGGCAAAACCGATGTCTTCGGTATCGAGTGGCTGACCGGTTTTGATCTCCGCGACTTTCATCAGTTCCTGCAGTCCCAGGGGAGCCAGTTCTGCAAGTGCCCCGAGTCCGTAGCGAACAATAATCCGATTTTCACCAACGAGGGGAACCACATCGGCAATAGTCCCAATTGCAGCCAACCCGACGGCACATTTGAGAAACTCGCGCATCTGGGGAGAGGCTTTCTGGCCATCACCCAGTTTCTGACAAACGGCCCAGGCCAGTTTTAAAGCGACACCGGCACCACAGAGGTGAGGAAATCCATAGTCGCCTCCGGGGAGACGAGGATGTACGAGGCAGGCCGCAGCCGGCAGCTCTTCATCCATCTGATGGTGATCGGTAATGATCAGTTCCAGGCCGAGTTCTTTTGCGAGAGCAGCCTCTGTGACACTGGTGATCCCACAGTCGACGGTAATCAACAGCCGCTCGGGATCTTCTTCGTGTAATTCGCGAATGGCATCGCAGTTCAGGCCGTAGCCATCATCCAGGCGGTTGGGGATGAAATAGTCACATTGTCCGTTGGCCAGGGTGATGCACTGCAGCAGAATACTGGTGGCGGTCATGCCGTCGACGTCGTAGTCGCCGTAGATAGTAATCCGACGTTTAGAGTTCAGGGCAGCGATCACACGGTCGGTAGCTTCTTCGATGCCGGGCATACTGCAGGGATCGAGCAGCTCATTCATGCGAGCGTTGATAAAACTGCGGGCAGTGCCCACATCCTGGAGCCCGCGGGCGATCAAAACCTGGGCCAGGAGGGGAGAAATCCGCATTTCAGAACTGAGGCGGCGTACCTGAGATTCATCGTGGGGGGCAAATCGCCAGTTTTGAGTCATCCTTGCTCTCGCTCTTCTTCGTCAGAGGGCCAAATTCCGCTTGTATCGGGTATTTATTAAAACAGAGTCCAGGCTGGCTGTCAAAACCCCCGCTCCGGGAACTGGCGAAAATGCCCGAGTCGTGGGGTTTTCTACGCAAATGAACCCAATCGGAGGTAAACCTGTCTGTTCCGGAAGTAAGGTAGAGGCATAACCGGTCTAATCGTCCTGATCATAAGCCGAGTCTGAGAGTTATCGACTGCGGGACTTGCCGCGACTCACTGCCGCGACTAGACTGTATGCTTCAATCACTTGTCACGTATTTTTGAGTTTCTGATTGTACACGGATTAAGGTTTTGGGATGAAACACGTTCTTTCTGCTCTGGTCATGAATCAACCGGGTGTCCTGGCCCAGATTTCAGGCATGCTGGCCTCACGCTCTTTTAACATTGAGAGTCTGGCGGTCGGTGAAACCGAAGAACCCCAGTTTTCCCGAATTACTTTTGTCGTCGGCGATTACAACAAGCTGGATCAGGTCAGAAAACAGCTGGAAAAGCTGGTTACCGTAGTGAAAGTGGTCGATTTTTCCGGACAGGACTTTGTCGAACGCGACCTGATGCTGATGAAAGTAGCGACTCCCGGAAAAACCCGCTCAGAAATTCGCGAATTAGTCGAAATTTTCCGTGCGAAAATCGTTGACGTGAGCACCGAAAACGTAATGATCGAGATTTCCGGTCAGGAATCGAAGATCAATGCATTTATTGACGTGATGCGACCGTTTGGGATTCTTGAAATGGTTCGTACAGGTCGGATTGCCCTGTTACGCTCTGAAGTCGTGAAAGCAGAAGCTCCCACTGAGGAACCTGTGGAAACAGCTTAAGAATCCGCCGCGAACAAACAAAAATGTGAATCACGGTTGTTTTGTTCTCTCTGGACGGCCTGTTGTGTTCCGAACTTCATTCGAATCAACGTGTGGCTGTTCAAGTTCCCTTTTGTAGAAGCGGATCCGGTTCTGCTTCTAACCGCCTTACAACAATACAAGAGATCAGGATTATGGCAGTAACAATTTATTACGATGACGATGCAGACTTGTCGCTGTTGAAAGACAAAACCATTGCCATCCTCGGCTACGGAAGCCAGGGACACGCTCAAGCTCAAAACCTTCGCGACAGTGGCTGTAACGTCATTATCGGTCAGCGGAAAGGCAGTGAAAACTACGATCTGGCCGTCAGCCATGGATTTGAACCGGTCTCAATCGCAGAAGCCACCAAACAGGGCGACCTGATCAACATTCTGCTTCCCGACGAAGTTCAGGGCGATCTCTACAAGAGCGACATCCTGCCGAACCTGAGCAAAGGTAACCTGCTGCTCTGCTCACATGGTTTCAACATTCACTTCAACCAGGTTGTTCCGCCTGCTGGCGTAGACGCAGCCCTGGTTGCTCCCAAAGGTCCCGGTCACCTGGTTCGCAGCGAATACGTCAAAGGGGGCGGTGTTCCCTCGCTGATCGCTCTGGTTGAAGGGGCTTCTGAAAGCACCCGTCAACTGGCTCTGGCCTATGCCAAAGGTATCGGTGGTACTCGTGGTGGTGTGATCGAAACATCTTTCGCTGAAGAAACCGAAACCGACCTGTTCGGCGAGCAGGTTGTCCTCTGTGGTGGTGTCAGCGAACTGGTTAAAGCCGGTTTTGATACTCTGGTTGAAGCCGGATATCAGCCCGAAATGGCCTACTTTGAATGTATGCACGAACTCAAACTGATCGTCGACCTGTTCTACCAGGGTGGTCTGAACTACATGCGGTATAGTGTCTCCAACACTGCTGAATACGGCGATTACTCCAGCGGTCCACGGATCATCACCGACGAAACCCGCAAAGAAATGAAGAAGATTCTGGAAGAAATCCAGACCGGTGAATTTGCGAAGAACTGGTTGCTCGAAAACAAAGCCAACCAGGCTTCCTTCAAGGCGATTCGTCGTCTGAACCGGCAGCATCCCATCGAAGCCGTTGGTAAAGAACTGCGGCGGATGATGAGCTGGATTGATTCCAAAGAAGTCTAATCCAGGTCAATTCCATCGAATGACATTGCAACGCGTCGGGAACGGATCTCTGTTTCCGACGCGTTTTTTATTTGACTGAACTTCACGATTCCACTCACTGCCGGGCGATAACTTACCAGCGGCCTCTTGTCTTTCCGGGTGACGACTCATATAAAACAGGTAGAACCGCTGTTTTTTCACGGGAAATCGAATCATGACTTCTTCACTCCCCCTGCACTCCCAGCACCAGCGAACTTATCACGAGAATAAGTTCGTCTACCCGGTTTTATCCCGGCGGAGTAAGGGGATTTCTATCGGCGTGAACCTGAATCCGGACAAGATCTGCAACTTTGACTGTATCTACTGTCAGGTGGATCGCCGTGAGGAGTCAGAAACACGATTCGTGGGCTTCGAGCAGCTGCTGCAGGAGCTCGATCATATGCTCAAGTTCGTGCTGAGTGGTGAGATCTACCAGGACGAAAAGTTCCAATCAGTCCCCCAGGAATTACGCCGCCTGAATGACATCGCCTTTTCCGGTGATGGTGAGCCGACAACCTATAAGAACTTTGACCAGATTGTCGCTGCTGTTGCAGATCTCAAGCGCAAGCATGGCGTTGATGACGTGAAGCTGGTCCTGATCAGCAATGCGAGCATGTTCCACCGTCCGGGCACACAGGCTGCCTTGAAGATTTTCGATGAGAATCAGGGAGAGGTCTGGGCAAAGCTGGATGCGGGAACGGAAGAGTACTTCAAACTCATCGATCGTACGAAAATCCGATTTTCACAGATCCTGGAGAACATCACCGCAGCTGCAAAACAGCGGCCAATTGTGATTCAGAGCCTGTTCATGCTCGTGAATGAGGAGCCGCCGAGTGATGCGGAAATCGACGCTTATTGCACGCGTCTGAATGAATTCGTCGCTGCGGGAGGGCAGATCAAGCTGGTGCAGGTCTATACGATTGCCCGCAGTACAGCGGAAGCTTATGTGACTTCCCTCAAGTCAGAACAGGTTGACGAGATTGCCCGTAAAGTGCGCGAAGCGACTGGCTTGACAACCGAAGTCTATTACGGCAACGCCGACTGACAGAGAAGCGCACTCTGTCAGTCATCTGGCGAGGCGAGCGCAAATTCGAGTTATTCGTCGAGTTGAACGGGTTCCAGATCTTTGGTATTCCGTTCGATAGCCAGAACGATCGTCTGCTGACGTCGCTTGTTGGATGAGGTGTTGACTGCAGGAATCACCTGACGCCCGTTGGGCAGGCTTAACCGCAGGGCAAAACGCCCTTCCTTGCTGACCGGGATCTTTTCGCCGAGCAGTGTCACTTCTGCCTGGGGATCGGAAGTGCCGTGAATCAACAGTTCCGTTTCAACATGGAATTCCTTTTTCGCCTGCTTGGCACGGGAACCGTTGGATTCGCCGCTGGGATCCAGACTTAAAGGTAAAGCGAGTCGTGAGGGAACGCCATTTCCGTTTTCCGCACGGGACGTATAACGCCGCGAACGGGTTGCGGAATAGTTGTTGTCCAGTCGACGCTTGATGCGTCCGCCTTTATCACAGACTTCCGGCATCGGAGGTGTGAGTTTGTGCGAGTAGACCAGTCCGAAAAACTTGTTTTGCGGAGTCACAAAGCCCAGTTGCAGTTTGTAAGAGCGGGCCGGTTGATCGATCTGCACAAACCACAGACCGGAATCAATTTTGACTTCGACATCTTTCACATAGGCTTTGCTGGTGCGGCTGTTCTCGTTGGTTGTGATGTCGTAGACACGGATCACCGGAACGGCCTGATACCAGTAGGCCCCCAGGGCTGCTTTTGCCCGATCCAGACTGGATTGGGTAATTGTCCAGTTCGCCATTAACCAGTGGGAGTCTTTGACCTGTGCGGTCAGTTTTGTCTCAACTGATTCTGAAGTGGGGAGCATTCGATCACTCTGAGGCTTCTGACTATTCGATTTGAGAAGCTTCTGGATCCGAGCTGGTTGTTCGGAAGGAGTTTGAGTGGTCGAATTCTGAGAGGGATAAGCAGGGACAGCTGCCGGGTTCGGAGTAGACGAAGGGGTTGGTGAGGAACTGGTAGATTTTTTATTGCTGGCAGTGGTGGTTTTGCGTTTGGGCTTGGACTTCGCCATCTTGATTTTAGCGATGGCATTAACCAGTTCTTGCTTACGCATACCGTGCCAGCCTGCAATTCCGTGAGATTTGGCGGTGGCCGCTAAATCGCGACGTGTTTGGCTCTCAAGGGACTTTAGAATCGCTGGGGACATTTGGAATGACTCCCAAAATCAACCAAGACACTGGTCGGCGTCTTGATCATGCTCTTAGTCTTCCATGACACTCAGGATCAATGTAAAGCATATCTGCCCCGTTCCACACACTCTTATGGCCGCAGACCACATAAATCCTTTGATGCTAACGGCCCGAATGGTATGAACACCTTGTAAACGTCAAATCAATATTTCGACCAGGACGCTACTCTCCCAGAACAGAAAGCCACTAGTAGTAATTCTCACTTTCAGGAACCAGAACTGAACCAAAGAGTTAGTCCTGAGATTCCTTACCCTTCAAGTCTGCACGTCTAAACAGTCACAAATCGTCGTATACAGTCTGGTAAAGCGATTATTACCGGGTCTGGAAACGCGTTTGAACGGTGTTTGAGATGTCGGCTGACACATGAAACATGTTTGAAGCGTTAGGACACTTTTTAACACGGGCGTTGATAAAAAGCAACTAATGGGGCATTTGCAATTACACAAAAACTTATCAGAATGTTCGCTATCCTGTTATATATTTATCACTTAAGAATTTAGCCTCATCAAAAATTCATAGAGTTGATCAAGAGCCTGGTCAACGAAACCCCACGTGATCATACGCTTCACATTTCCCGTCCTCCCCAGAGTCTAAGTGGTTGTACTGATTTCAGATCAGCAGACTCTCTTGTAACCGTCGCCTGCAAACTAGAGAAAGATCTCGGTAGCATAGATCTATTCTTACGCCTAATAGACCCCCCGTATCCAGAATGCCAATTTTGAGAAAACCGGTAATCACATATTTCAGGTTGCAGATACTTTGACTCCTGGGAGACATCTCTTTACAGTCTGAACAAGTCAGTTCGGATTGGTTCTTTAAGTACGTGCTGACTGCGACACGATCTTCTGTTTTTGATACATCATCGAAAGCATCCTCCATGCCTCAACCGGACCGGCGCGGTCGTTCTGCCCTGGTAGAAGCCCATCAATGGGTCAGCCGCCTGACAACAGTCAGTCTGGAAATGGTACTACCTGCTTTTCTGGGATATTGGCTCGATAAGCAGTGGGGAACTCTGCCCTGGCTGACCGCAGTCGGTGCAGTGTTTGGTTTTATAGCCGGGATGATGCATTTGCTGCAAATGGCTAAAGAAGCCGAGCAGAAGGAACGAAAAAGGAAAGATCGGTCAACCGACAAAAAGAATTCAAATCAGAGGGATGACCAATCGTCTGCAACAGACTCCTGAATCTCTCGAATGATAACCGCCAGTAATACACACAACACTACCCGCTGACCATGCAATCAACGCCAAAGACATCAGACTCAGCTTTCAAACAGTGCGGCATTCTTACCGCTACACTGTTGGGTCTGTTTGCAGTGCTTTATCTGCCGGCTCAGCGACTGGTTGGCCCCCTTGCAGTGGAAGGCTTAACCTATGCCACCCTGCTCTGCCTGATTCCGGGCCTGATCCTCTTTCCGGTGGTCGGATTTCTGAATCGTGAAATCGCTCCTGTTGCCATCGTGGGTATCTCCACGTTACTGCGACTGATGACAGTCGGGCTAGGTGCCTTGATTGTTTTGAAAGTCAAACCTGATTTTGGTTTACCCGAATTTTTGATTTGGTTATTGATTTGTTACTTTGCGTCTCTATTGGTTGAAACATTACTGCTCGTTCGGTACTCTGCCGAAGCCGTTTAGAGTTAACAGAGTTTTGATCAGAAACATTTTTTAATATCGAGCTGAAGCAATGGCCGCGGGTCACTCTGATACCTTCCATCATGTTCGCGATTTCGCTCATTTCGACCTTCCCACCGGTTTGCAGGTTGAGCTGCCACGTATTTTGGGCTTCCAGATTACGAAATTCATGCTGCTTCAGCTGATCGCAGTCGCATTCCTGTTCTTTGTTTTCCGGGGACTGGCGAAACGGGCCGCAGGCGGTCAGGTCGTCACCGGACGCTGGTGGAACTTCTGGGAATCCATCGTGATCTACATGCGGGACGAAGTCGTCCGGCCAACGATTGGTGAAGGACATCACCACGATGATGACGATCACGATCATGGTCATCACCACGAACAACAGGTAGGACACCCTGCCGATAAATATCTGCCGTTTGTGCTCTCCTGCTTCTTCTACGTTCTGATCTGCAACCTGCTGGGTGCGATTCCCTGGCTGGGTTCCGCAACCGGCGAGTTGAACGTGACGATCGCCTTGGCATTCACCACATTCTGTGCCGTCATCATGTACGGCGTCAGAGAACTGGGCTTCTTCCGTTTCTGGATGTCGCTGGCACCGTCAATGGAACTGCCTTTTCTGCTCAAGATTATTCTGGTACCCATGATCTGGGTGATCGAGCTGGTCGGCTTTCTGATTAAGCATGCCGTACTGGCCATTCGATTGTTTGCCAATATCATGGCAGGTCATACCGTGATTGCCGTCTTCCTCGGCTTCATCGCTTTGACTGCTGATTCAAGTATGTGGGCCGTAGTGATGCCATCCAGTATCATTGCCCAGGTCCTCGTTGGTCTGCTGGAACTGTTCGTTGCATTCCTGCAGGCATATGTTTTTGCGTTTCTTGCAACTCTGTTTATTGGAACCGCAGTACATCCTCACTGAGATGTCCGTCGGTATCTGACTCAGACTTGCTGTGTATATTTCTAGAGTGTTCCTCGTTGAGAAAGGTCAGGGGATAATTACAATGATCCAGGCTTTACGGATTATGTGCGTGACATGTGTTGTTGTATTGGCCACAGCTGTTCCAGCATTGGCTCAAGAAGGTGGCGCAGCTGAAGAAGGTGCTGCCGCAGCACAGGCAGCTGGTATCTCTCTGGGTGCCATTGGTGCCGGTATCACCATTATTGGTGCTGCTCTGGGGATTGGCAAAATCGGTGCATCTGCTGTTGAAGCAATCGCCCGTCAGCCAGAAGCCGGTGGTAAGATTCAGACTGCAATGATTATTGCTGCAGCGTTGATCGAAGGTGCTACCTTCTTCGCGCTCATCATCTGTCTGATCTGATTCTGCTCAGGCAGAGAACAGACGGTCGAATCGTCAGACATGAACCGCTGACGTGATTTCGGGCAATATCTTTAACCTCCTTCAGACAACAATGTGAGATTTTTGATCATGTTTAAAAGTCTTTTTTCAAGCCGATGCATGATCATGCTGCTCGTATTCGGTGGCATGATTCTGGGTACTGCCCTGCTGGGCTCAGATGCATCCTTGTATGCAGCAGAAGACGCAGGTCACCATGCAGGCCCGCCCCTGCACTGGAAAACCGACCTGGCATTATGGTCATTCGTTGTGTTCGTGGCATTCATCGTTGTACTCAAGTCATTTGCCTGGGGACCACTTATCCAGGCTCTGGACGAACGGGAACAGCGGGTTGTCACGGCTATCAGCGATGCGGAATCAAAACAACGAGAGTCTGAAGAACTGGTTAAAGAGCATACCCGAAAGATCGAAGCAGCTCAGGACGAAATCCAGGCAATGATGGTCGAGGCCCGCTCCGATGCAGAACGCATCAAGCAGGATGTTCTCGAACAGGCGCGTCAGGAAGCAGAGTCAATTAAATCTCATGCTGTCGATGAAATCGAACGTGCCCGGGAACTGGCATTGAAAGATCTGTTCGACCAGATGAACTCCCGCGTAATCGATGCTACCGAGCATGTTCTGGGGCGTGCCCTCAACGAGTCCGATCGTGATCGGCTCGTTGAAGAAGCTCTGGCACAGATTTCCGGAAGTTCGAACTGAACTAACGACAAAACTTTTTCAAACCTGTTGTATCAAGTTTGAAGTATTCATCCTTTAGCAGTGAGTTGTGATCAGCGTGAACGATCAGGAACAAATCAAAGCTCGGATTCCAAGTGTGATGGAGGACCCTGGTGCCATTTCGGTGGCCAAGGTTTATGCCAAAGCGTTTCTTGGTTCAGTCCCCGAGTCCGATAAAGACTCCGCCATTGAGGAGTTTGCTGAATTTCTGAATGTTGCACTGAATCAGTATCCCCAGTTCGGGAAGATGCTCACCACGCGATCGCTGAATAAAGAGGAATCTTTACAGCTGATCGACCGGGCGATTGCCCCGCATGCCTCGGAACTTTTCACGAATTTCCTGCGTGTGCTGGGACGGCACGAGCGACTGAATCTGTTACAGCAGATCTACACACAGATCAACAAACTGCGTGATGCAGAAGTCGGTAAAAAGGCCGTTGTGGTCAAATCGGCTTTCGAACTTACGGATCCTATTTTAGACAGCATCCGACAGCGTTTGAATGACACACTGGGCTTTATCCCGGTATTAAAGACATCCATAGACCAGAACGTCCTGGGCGGACTGGTTATTCAGGTTGATGACACAGTTTATGATGGTTCCCTGCGTACTCGGCTGAAACAGCTGCGAGGACGTTTGGACAATAGGAGCATTCATGAAATTCAAAGCGGACGAGATCGCTTCAGTTATCCAGAAGGAAATTGAAGACTTTCGCGGCGAAATCGAAACCAGCGAAGTGGGGCGGGTCCTTGAAGTGGGCGATGGTATTGCTCGCGTCTATGGACTGTCTTCTGCCATGTCTGGTGAAATGGTTGAGTTTTCCAATGGTGTACGCGGCCAGGTCTTCAACCTCGAAGAGAACTCGGTCGGTATCATCATTTTCGGTGATTACCTTTCGATTGCCGAAGGTGATGAAGTACGCAGCACAGGAGCCCTGCTCTCCGTGCCTGTCAGTGACAACCTGCTGGGGCGCGTTATTGACCCGCTGGGTGCGCCACTGGACGGAAAAGGCCCGATTGTGGCAACGGAATCCAGACCTCTGGAAGTTGCTGCCCCCGGTGTTGCTGCCCGTCAGCCTGTAAAACAGCCACTGGCTACCGGGATCAAGGCGATTGACGCCATGACCCCCATCGGACGTGGTCAGCGTGAGTTGATTATTGGTGACCGTAAGACCGGTAAAACCGCCATCGCCATCGATGCGATTCTGAACCAGAAGGGGAAGGACGTAGTCTGTGTGTATGTCGGCTGTGGTCAGCGATCCGCCAGTATTGCCGGCGTTGTTGCTCAGCTTGAAGAACACGGTGCGATGGACTACACAGTGGTTGTCGCCGCGTCTTCCAGTGACCCTGCACCGCTGCAGTACATTGCTCCTTACGCTGGTGCCGCAATCGCAGAATACTACATGTATCAGGGTAAACACACCCTGGTCGTTTACGATGACTTGTCCAAGCAGGCACAGGCTTATCGCCAGCTGTCACTGTTGATGCGTCGTCCTCCCGGACGTGAAGCTTACCCGGGTGACGTATTCTACTGTCACAGCCGTCTGCTGGAACGTTCCGCCCGTCTGAGTGATGAACTTGGTGGTGGTTCGATGACTGCTCTGCCGATTATTGAAACTCTGGAAGGGGAAGTATCTGCCTACATTCCCACCAACGTGATTTCGATTACCGACGGTCAGATCTATCTGGAACCGGACCTGTTCTTCGCCGGGATTCGTCCCGCGATCAACGTGGGTATCAGTGTATCCCGCGTGGGTGGTAACGCTCAGACGAAAGCAACCAAGAGTGTTTCCGGTAGTCTGCGACTCGACCTGGCGGCCTTCCGTGAACTGGAAGCGTTTGCCCAGATGGGTACCGAACTGGATAAAGCAACCCAGGCGCAGCTCGACCGCGGTTATCGCATGGTTGAACTGCTGAAACAGCCTCAGTTCAAGCCGATGTCAATGGCCGACCAGGTTGTCAGTCTGTTTGCCGGAACCAAAGGTTTCTTCGACAAAGTGCCGATCAACCAGGTTCAGGACGCCGAAAACGAGATGCTGCAGTTCATCCACGATCAGTATCCTGAGATCACCGACAAGATCACAGAAACCGGACAGCTGGAAGACGAAACCGTCGAACAGCTCAAAACGGTTCTCGCGACCTTTGTCGAGCAGTACCTGCGTAAGAACGCGTAGTCGACTCGTTACCGTATTCATTGCTTGCACAGTTAATCGAAAACAGGTTTAGAATCTAATGGCCAAAGCACGTGCCATCGTCAAACGATTAAAGGCAGTTAAAAACATCCGTAAGATCACACGGACCATGGAATTGATCGCCACCGCGCGATTCAAGAAAGCCATGGACCGTGCTGCGGAAGCTGCTGCCTATACCCGCAAGATTTCCGAGCTCGTCGCCGATCTGTCCCAGGCAAATCTGGAATTCCACCATCCCCTGCTGGAAAAACACGAAACCGAAAAGAACTCGGTACTGCTCGTGCTGACATCCAACCGGGGATTGTGTGGCGGTTACAATACCGGCGTTTTGAAACTGGCACTCAAGCGTTACCAGGAACTGCAGAGCGAAGGACAGAATGTCCGTCTGGAAGTTTCCGGTAAGCGTGGCATCAGCTTTTTGAAATTCCAGGGAGTTACGGCCGACAACAGCTACACGCACTTCGAAGATCGTCCGACCTTTGAAGAAGTAGACGATCTGGCCAGCCGTTACATCACGGAATACATCGAAGGCAAAATCGATCGACTCGACGTCGCCTATACCGAATTCATCTCGTCTTCCCGCCAGGCAGCGGTAGTGCACTCACTGCTGCCGATTGGTGCACTGGAAACATCAGCGACGGATTCGGATGAACAATACGACTATGAATTCCTGCCTTCTGCTCAGGAAATCCTTGAGGAAATTGTTCCGACTGCATTTAAGGCCCGTCTGTTTAAGTGCTTCCTTGATGCCGCGGTGAGTGAGCAGATTGCCCGCATGGTCGCCATGAAAGGCGCCACGGAAAATGCGAATGAAATGGTGGGAACCCTGTCGGCTCAGTATAACCGGGCTCGACAGACCCAGATTACATCGGAAATCCTGGAAATCATCGGTGGGGCAGCAGCTCTCGAGTAATTTCCGGCCATCCCGGCATGGCACATTATGGTTTTTTACAGATTGATCAACATCAGAAAGTAGAGACATATCAATGGCGACAACCGAAGCCAGTACAGAAAGTTCAGTTGGCAAAATTACTCAGATCATCGGTTCTACCTTTGATGCTGAGTTTCCCGAGCATGCAATGCCGGAAATCTACAACGCTTTGACTGTCAACGAAAACATCAAAGGTGTTGAGATCAAAGTAACCGGGGAAGTTCAGCAGCATCTGGGTGGCGGCCGTGTCCGCTGCGTCGCACTGGGCTCTACCGACGGCATGGTCCGCGGAATGAGTGTGCATGACACCGGTGCTCCCGTTTCTGTTCCCGTTGGTAAGGGAACTCTGGGGCGTGTCTTCAACCTGCTCGGCGATCCCGTTGATGGTCGTGGTGCTGTTGAAACCGACGAACGCTGGCCGATCCACCGGAAAGCTCCTGCTCTGGAAAACCTGAGTGCTAAAACCGAGCTCTTTGAAACCGGGATCAAAGTGGTCGACCTGCTGACTCCTTTCGTGCGTGGTGGTAAAGCTGGTCTGTTCGGTGGTGCCGGTCTGGGTAAGACCGTGATTCTGACCGAGTTGATCGCTCGTATCGCGAGTGCCCACGGTGGTTACTCTGTATTCGCCGGTGTGGGTGAGCGGACCCGTGAAGGGAACGACCTCTGGCTGGAAATGCAGGAAACCAAAATCGGTCAGACCGAACGTTCCGTGATCGAACAGACCTGTATGGTCTTCGGTCAGATGAACGAACCACCGGGAGCCCGTCTGCGTGTTGCTCTGTCCGCTCTGACGATGGCAGAATGGTTCCGTGATACAACGGGTACCGATACCCTGCTCTTCGTGGACAACATCTTCCGGTTCTCACAGGCTGGTTCAGAAGTATCCGCTCTGCTGGGACGTATGCCTTCCGCCGTGGGTTACCAGCCGACACTGGGTACCGAGTTGGGTGAACTGCAGGAACGAATCACTTCAACCAAGAATGGGGCGATCACCAGTGTGCAGGCTGTTTACGTGCCTGCTGACGACCCGACCGACCCTGCACCGGCAACGGCCTTCTCCCACCTGGACGCGTTCATTTACCTGGAACGAAAGATCTCCGAAAAAGGGATTTACCCGGCCATCGACCCGCTGGCTTCTTCCAGTCGTATTCTGGACCCACAGTATGTGGGTGAGCGTCACTACCGTGTGGCTCGTGAAGTTCAGCAGACTCTGCAGCGTTATCGCGAACTGCAGGACATCATCGCGATTCTGGGTGTAGACGAGTTGAGTGAAGAAGACAAACTGATTGTGCATCGTGCCCGCCGTATTGAGCGGTTCCTGTCACAACCGTTCCTCGTGGCAGAAGTCTTCACTGGCAAAGCCGGTAAGATCACTCCGCTGGAAGATACCATTCGCAGCTTCGAAGAAATCTGTGCCGGTAAGTGGGACCACCTGCCGGAATCCGCCTTCATGTACGTGGGTGCGGTTGAGGAAGCAGAAGAACAAGCCAAGAGAATGGCTGAGAATTAAGACGTTTTTGAACGTCGTGATCAGATTGTGGCCGAAACTGGTTTCGGTCACAATTTCCATTTGAATATCCTGTTTTGAATGTGGTTAGAGCACCCATGGCTCAAGAATTTCGCCTGTTATTAGTCACACCGGAAACGACTCTGCTGGATCAGCCCATCCAGAGCCTGCGTTGTACTCTGTATGACGGTCAAATCGGAATTCTCCCCGGTCGTATGCCCATGGTGGGACGTCTGGGTTATGGCGAACTGGTGTTTGAAGCCACTGACGGTAAAGAAGAACGCTACTTTGTCGATGGTGGCTTCCTGCAGGTCAAAGGCTCCGTGATCTCCGTTTTGACCGAACAGGCGATTCCGGCCAGCAAGTTGAATGCTGCCGATGCGGAAAAGATGCTCGAGGAAGCCCTCGATCGCACCGCAGTTGGCGATGAGCAGTGCCAGGCCCGTCAACGGGATCAGGATCGTGCCCGGGCGATGCTCGCACTGGCCCATCAGAAATAACCTGAACTTCAGGTTCCAGATACATCTTGATCTACAGCTCTGAATCTCATAAATAAGCTGAAATGCCTCGCGCGTTTCAGCTTATTTTTTTACTGGAGCCGTACATGACCGACGCGGAATCCCGCCAACCCGCCCCGCGCCCCTCGGTTGGAGTTCTCTTCAAATGCTGTAATGTCTACAGCAGAATCTACTCAAACCACAACCAGAGTGCCTACGCCGGGCATTGTCCCCGCTGTGCGGCCCGGATTGAGGTACCCATTTCGAAATCAGGGGGATCGAACAGTCGATTCCTCTCTGGATCCTAACTTATTACTGGAAAGAGGCTTATCTCACCTGAAAATCTGACTTTCTCAGGAAGAAAAATGCTCCTCACCGCCAGAAACCTCTTGAGCTAAATCCTGAATTGCTCTAGGATTCGCCGCATTGATCAAATCAACAAACCAGAAATAACTTCCATTCTGACCTGCCTCTTCCTGATTTGAGCCTGATCCATGGATTATCATCTCAAACCTCTGGGTAAAACCTGTTCTTCGACGGGCAAGGAATTTGCGCCCGGTGAAACGGTGCATTCTGTGATCGTCGATCAGAACGGCCACCTGATCCGGATGGATTTTGCCGAAGATGCCTGGACGGGTCCTCCAGAAGGGGCAGTGGGAGACTGGACATTACAAGTACCGGAACCGGCTGCTCAGGGAGCACGCAAAATCGATCCCGATGCGTTGATGCAGTACTTTGAGCAGCTTTACGAGAATCCAAATCAGGTCCAGGAGAAATTCCTGTATGTCCTGGCACTGTTCCTGGTACAGAAACGTCGCCTGAAGCTGGATGGCTCGCGGAATGAGGATCAGAACTCCTATCTGCAACTGTCGGGAACACACGGTGAAGGCAGTTTTGAAATCCGCGATCAAAACCTGGAAGAGTCAGAAATCGAAGCCCTGCAGCAACAGTTAAACACACAGTTTTTAGAAGAGTGGGAATAAGGGACGTCCCCACTTTCGGACCATTCAACATGTCGCATGTTCAAGGAAGAACAGAAATGAAGAGATCCAGGCTGATCTTTCGACGGCTGCGTGCCGTGACGCAAGTTTGTGCCTTGATCTGCTGTCTTCTGCTGCTCTCAGCGTGTTCTTCGGTCCGCACTTTTCTACCCCAGGAAGCTCCTGTCTGCGTTCTGCCTCCCAATGCCAGCTACACACAAATTGTGAATCACCTGAATTCACAGACTGACGGCGTCTTTGGCTGGCAGTCATCTTCTGTCAAAATCCGGGCACGACAGAAAGGGGGCATCCCTGTCAGTCTGAGTGCGATGCTGGCTGTAGAACAGCCCCAGCGTTTTCGCCTGGTGGCCAGTTCTCCCCTGGGACCCGAGGTTGATTTCGGCTCGAATGACGAACGATTCTGGTTCTGGGTTAAACGCAGCGATCAGAAAAACATTTTTACCGTCCGGCATGACCAGTACGAGGCCATGGGCTCTCAGCTGAATATTCCCTTCGAACCGGGCTGGCTGCTGGAAGCCCTGCGGGTAGTGCCGCTGAATGACAAAGAACTTGCGATTCAAAAAGAAGGTCAGAATTCACCAAACGTGAAACTGATCTCCGATCGCCTGCTGCCCAACGGCAAACTGGTACAGAAGATTATTGTCGTCAATCTTTGTACCGGGCATATCATCGAACAGTCCCTGTATGACAGCCAGGGACAACGGATCGCGACTGCTACGCTGGGTGAATACCACACCTGTGGTGCCACCAATGCGGTTCTGCCACACGTCATCAAGCTCGACTGGCCCCAGGCGGGAATCGTGATGACGATGACCATGTCACAGATCAGCGTCAATCCGGGAGTTCCTTCCGATGTCTGGGGACTGCCACAGATTCCGGGCTACCCCGTGCTGGACCTTGCTGCAGGCCTGCCCCAGGTCAGGCATCAGGAAGCCTCCATAAGACATCGCCCGACACCAATTGAATCACGGGTTGCCGAGCGGGTCGAACCCGCCTGGGCCGATTCACCGGGTCCGGAGCCTCAGTGGAGACCGACGCAGGAAGAACCTCAGTTCGGTTTCGAAGAGCCGGACACCTTCCCTGCCAGCGACACAATGCCTGCCCCCGATGGAAATCCCTTCCGCGCGCCAGGCTCGTTTGAAGGGGTGGCAGAAGAACCGCCGGGGCGCGTGAAGCTCTAACTTCGGCTGACTAAAGCCTAGATCAGCCAGGCACGCATTTCCTGCAGAATCCCCGTCGTAATTTCGCCCCGATTCGGTTATACCTTGATTCCGGTGGTTTTCGAATTACTTATCTGGGGAGAGCTCATCCATGGATGAATTCATGCAGGCGGCGATTGAGGAAGCGGAACAAGGCTTAAAAGAGGGAGGCGTTCCCATTGGTTCGGTGATCGTGCATGAAGGCAAAATCATTGGCCGGGGGCATAACATGCGTCAGCAGCAGGGAAGTGCCATCCTGCACGGCGAAATGTCAGCTTTGGAAAATGCAGGACGACAGCCGGCGTCTGTCTATCGCAACTCGGTTCTTTACACCACGCTCTCCCCTTGTCCCATGTGCAGCGGTGCCATTCGCCTGTATCAGATTCCCCGCGTGATCATCGGCGAAAATCAGACCTTTCTGGGTGATGAAGAACTGCTGAAAGCAAGCGGCGTTGAACTGGAAGTGCTGCAGGACCAGCGGTGTATTGATCTGATGAACCAGTTTATTGCAGCGCATCCGGATGTGTGGAACGAAGATATCGGCGAGTGATATGACTATGAGTGTGTCTATTTTAACAAAACCTGCGTATGACCTTTTCAGGCGTCACAGAAATTTTAACCTGCTGTCGTTCCTGCTCATTGTCGGCTCTGTACTGCCAATACCCCGCCTGCAGGCGCAGCCTTATCTTATTAAACTTGACCGCCCTCTCGTTGAAAATACGAACTACCAGGTTTTCTATTCCGTTACCATAGAAGGGGGAGCTGAGTTTCAGGATGCCGACCGGGTTATTGTCCCCTATTCCGATTCCAAATATGTTTCAACTCATACCATTGAACTTCAAGGAGAGTTGAAACTGATGCGAACACCACAAGGACTGCAGAAAAACATCCAGGTCCACTCGTTTAAAGTGAATGAAGAACTGCAGAGTGATGATTTCTTCTTAGAGCTGACCGAAAAAGAGTTAGTGATCATCGAACAGGGAAACAGAAAGCAGTTTTTCGTTAACGAAAAAAAGGTGACTGGATATGACCAGGAAGTTTTAACCAAGCTGTTTTTTATAGACCGGATTGGTGCAGTCGGGACAGATATACTTCTAGGGACTGAATCTGAACAGCAGATTGGCGGTACCTGGAAGTTCTCACAAAATACGATCGACTGGAGTGAATATCTTGCGTCCTTCTCGGCTGTGGATGACTTGGACCTGAATATGGACCGATCAGGGACGGTCAAACTGTTATCGACAGGGAAAGTTCACGGCATCGACTGTCTGCAATTGCATTGCTCGGAAGAATATTCTGATTACATGACAGGCTATATTCTCGACAATCTGAAAATTCTGGATTCCAGTCTGAAACAGACTGTTACCGGCTCGATCCCCAAAGATCCTGCTTTGCCCTGGAGAAAAGTGGAACTCGTCAGTCAGGCCGAATGCACGACCCATCAACGGAATGAGCCATTCCACGATGTTTTTCACACACAATGGATCGCCATTAAGGCATCCAGGGAAATCTTGCTTCCCTCAAAATAAATCCGTCACGAACAGAATCACGGCAGATCAAAGATGAACGAGGTCTGCAGGCGGTGTGCATCGCCTGTCCCGCCGCCGACGTCTTCCTTGGTTCCGTACAGATACTCAACACCGATCTTAACGTTCTCGATCGGATTCCAGATCAGGTTTGCCGCCAGGTAAGTGGTCTGTTTGACATCTGTGGCCGTTTGAAAGGTTGAGGTATCAAGGGTATTTTCGGCATAGGTGAAGTTGGAGCTGAGTTCGTCATTCCAGTCATGGGTCAGACCGACCATCCAGCCGAACATGGGTAACAGATCACCCTTGTTGGCGGCTGTCGGCGCGGCATCAGGCAAAGCCCGGTAACTGCCGATCCCCTCACCGAATACGATCTGTGAATAGACCTTTGTGCGTTCAGTAATCAGCCGCACCCCAGTGAAGTTGAATCCATAGGCGAAGCTGGTAACAACATCCTGCCCTGTCGGCTGGAAGCCGACGACACGATACAGGCCCGCGACCTGGTATTGACCACAGTCATTCTCATAACGCAGTCGGGTGACAAAATCAGGGGAGGGACTGCGAGGTTCCCCTGTGATTCCCTGAGGAGGTTCGATAATAAAATTTGAATCTTCTACCGAGACCGCGAACGTTGTATTATCATTGAAGACTTTCTCTGTCCAGCGAACCTGCGCCTGTCTGCGGTTCACGGCTGAAACGGAGCCTTCAAAGTCGAGTGTCGCAGGAGCTGCTGCCACGTCGGTGAATGTCGTCCAGGTCTGTCCTACCAGCAGTGAACCAGACTGACCGAAAGCATGCCTTAACCGAAAACGGTCTCCGTCACTGAAGAAGTCACCTTCCACGTAGACGCGAACCAGGCGGCCATTTGTCAGCCAGCGGGTATCAAAACTCAAGCGGGACTGTCGCGCATGAAACCGGGCATTCGTCCGATGCGGGGCACCGATGGGAATGTCAGTCGTCACAAACGAGTCTGTCGAATCGATAGGATCGAAATCGTAGATGAAATCAGCTTTGACAAAGCCACCGATTTTCATCGCGGCTTCTTTTCCAAAGATAATTAATCCGTCGGAGAACGAGGGAGCCGCGTAGAGATCCAAACCGACGTTAAACTGGCGGGCATCTGTGATATAGGGATCCGAGAGGAGCTCCGGGTTGACTTCGCCACTCCCGACGCCCATGGTCAGCGGAGGCACAATCGCCTGACTGGACTCGGGCTCATCCGGAAGCGGACTGTTGTCTAAATTGTTCGCCTCATCCAGCGAGATATTCACCCGGCCGGGCTCATCCGTCATTACTCCCGGTGCAAAGGGCTGATCAACAGACAGAAACGGATCGTAAGCGGATCGCGCAGCAGGCTCCGGTGGCAAAGACCGACTTTGTGCCCCGACTGTGGCGGGAACAACGGTCAGTGCCAGCAGCAACGTACAGGCAAGCTTCGTATTCCAGTGCATGGGATGAGAAGTGGGGAATTGGATTTTGAGCTGAGAGAGTTGAGGAGAGACAGATTTATAGCAGAAACTGTAAAATGTGAAAACCTCGATTTCCAGCTGGAGAACGACATTCAGGCACTCATATCTAGCTGTTTGACATACACTTACGACTCGCTGCCAATTGTGATCATGGCTTGCGTTCTGTTAATTTATCTGACTATGATGGACGCCAGGACTCGCGTCTGATTCAAATCAACCTGCTGGAAAGACCGCCATTATGCTGAAACTGATCTACCTGCTGTTGCTGGCAACTCTCCTGCTTTGTAATGAAACCTGTTCTGCTGCAGAGGTCATCAATGCGGGCGTCGGCGGTAATCGCAGTTCACAGCTGCTGAAGCGACTGGAGCGGGATGTAATCTCGAAGCAGCCGACCGTGGTCGTGCTGATGGTGGGCACGAATGACCGGCTTAACTCGGGAGGCTTTATTGACATCAAGGCGTACCGCAAGAATGTGGTATCGCTGGTCGATCAGATTCACGCAGGTGGTGCGAAGGTTGTCCTGATGACGCCCCCCACCTGTATTCCGGAGCTTTTGTTTACCCGTCATGACCCCACAAAGTACGCCGACCAGGCGCCGCAAGCACGCATGCAGGAAGTACGAACGGTCCTGCTGGATCTTTCGCGTCAAAAGCAGATTCCGGTAATCGACTTTCATGACTATCTGATCGACCACAAAATCGCGGACGCTTCTAAAACCAGCGTCATCCGTAATCCAGCGAACAGCGGCGTCAAAGATGGCGTGCATCTGACACCAGCCGGTTATCAGCTGCTGGCCAGACTCGTCGCTGAGAAACTGAATGCAGAGCAGTTGGATGTCACAAAAGTGATCTGTTTCGGTGACAGCCTGACGAAGGGATCCAAACAGGCGAACTACCCGGCTTATCTACAGCAACTCCTTTCAGACAAGTAAACCCACCACGATCAGTCCTCTTCTTCCGCCGCTGGTTCAGGTAGCCAGAAACAGGCGATCGATCCGATCAGGTAAACCGCCAGAGCGACGCAGGCCGCTGCGAGTGCCGTCGATTTACTCGGCATCAGCGGAGTCAATGTTGTCGTCACCAGGGCAGCCGAAGTACCAATCATGCGGCCGCCGATATTGGCCGCGAAGCTTTCCCCGGTACCTCTTAAGTGCAGCGGATAGGCGCGGGGCAGATAGTTCCCCCAGAAGCTGAACTGGGCAATCGTCACCAGCCCGGCAAAGAAAATGCCCCACTTCAGCAGCTCCAGATTGTCGCGGGCCGGAAAAAGATAGACCAGCGGAATCAAAATCAGGCCGGGAATCTGAAACAGACGCATCAGTCCACGACGACTGACAATCCAGATGGCACACACGGCGAACAGGAAGCGTCCTGTCAGACCGCCGATCTCCTGGTAAAAGTTAACCTCAGCGGCGGTGGATTGTTCGATCTTCTTCTGGACGGGCACCGGCTTCCCCGCAGTCATCTCTTTGACCTGCGGCAGCGAGGGGACGATGCGCGGCGTATGCTGCAGGGCACCGAAGGCGGCTCCGTAACTGCAGGCGAACATGATGGTCGTCACGATGGTTGTACGGCGATAACGGGGTGAAAAAAGCTCCGCGATACTGGGGCGTTTCAAAGTCCCGGCATTCTTCTTTTTCTCCCACTCGGGAGACTCCGGCAGGAACGGACGGATAATAATCAGCGGCAGCGCTGGAATGACACCGGAAATCAGAGTATACCGCCAGGCCTCATGTCCACCTGCGATCGCGGGGAATTGATCACCGTATTGTAATGCGAGCCAGTTGGCACCGGTCACCAGCAGTCCGCCGAATGAAGAAAACGCCTGGGTGAAACCGAGTACGGCTTCACGCCGTTTCGGATCGGGAAACAGTTCTGCCAGCCAGGCGACCGCCGCAACGAATTCCACACAAACGCCGATAAAGGTCGTACAGCGGAGGACGATCAGCATTTCGATTGAAGTCACAAAGCCAGCCGCACAGGCGGAGAAAGCATAGAGCAGGATGCTTCCCACCAGCACCCTGCGGCGGCCCAGCAGGTCCGTCAGATAGCCCCCCAGTAATCCGAAGACGCCACCCACCATTGCCGGCAGAAAGAAGAGCATGCCGACCCAGTATTCAAACTGCGGGGTCCCCGGACTGGCACCGACAAGTTCCTGCAAGGCGGGACGAACAATCAGGGGAAGCATCAGCAATTCGTAGATGTCAAATGCAAAGCCGATGGATGCGATAATGCAGATCAACCACTGCGTACGGGTAAACCGGGGGTTCATACGGAAGGCTCTCTTTCGGATCAGGGAGGGATTGGGCAGTAACGGGTACTGGCGAGATGGCAGTCAGGTCACTCAGCTGGTGACAGGAGAGAGCTTCCCTTTACCGGGAACAGCAAAGGAAACTACCGGAGAGCCCACGAACTCAGACCGCAGATTAATCCCCGCGGCTGGTAATTCGTTTCGATCGCGGCGAAATTATTTTCAGGAAATCAGAAAACGTCAACTCACGCGAGGGTGGGAAAATTAAATATTTATTTCAGAGGGGCTCACGCTAGGCGCAACAAAAAACGGCAGTCTCCCGGGAAACGAAAGACTGCCGTTCGGTTTTTTGTTCTCTCAGATGAGCTCGCGAATCGGTTCGATTCCCTGGTCGACCAGGTATTGAGGTGTGCCCGCCGTGTCGAAGATACGGGTTCCGTTGAGATCGAGGCCGATGTTCTGGTACAGCGTGGCAAAGACTTCCTGGAATTTTACAGGGCGATCTTCGGCGTATTCCCCTTTGCGGTTGGTACGGCCAATGACCTGGCCGGCGTTCATGCCGCCTCCGGCGAGCATGGCACAGGAGACCCGGGGCCAGTGATCGCGGCTATTGTTTTTATTGATCTTGGGCGTACGTCCGAATTCGCCCCAGACCACGACCGAAACGTCTTTGTCGAGCCCCCGTTCGTGCAGGTCGGTCACCAAGGCTGCTAACCCCTGGTCGAGACGTGGAAATTCTTCACGTGACTTGGGGAAGTTCATCCCGTCCGGACCGTGCCAGTCCCAGCGACTGTAATTCAGCGATACGAATCGCGCCCCTGCTTCGACCAGCCGGCGTGCCATGCAGAAGTTTTCAATCATGGGGGGAGCACCGTCCCGCTGGAATTTCTCACTGCTTTCGCCGTAGCGGGCAAGGATCTGGGGATCTTCCTTGGACAGGTCCAGGGCATCGGCGAGTTTCGAAGTCGTAAGAATATTCATCGCCTGCTGCGAGTAAACGTCCATGCTTTCCATGAGACCACTGGTGTCAGCATCGCGGCGGAAGGAGTCGAAGGCTTTCTGCAGTTTTACTCGATCACGTAATCGTTCGAGCGTGATGCCCTGCAGGATCATATTGTCTGGCGAACTACGTGCCTTACGGCCCACCAGATTGAAGGGAGCATAGGGTACGCCCAGAAACCCACCGGTTCCCGGTTCACCCCAGGTACCATTACCCGTCTTGTACATCAGGGCGACATGCGCGGGGACAGCTGTATTAACGGGGCCCTGCAGTTTGGAGACGAAAGCGCCGGCGGCGGGCCAGCCTCCGGGGGGCTGACGACTGCCAAAGGTTCGCCCCGTCATACACTGATATGCATCGTGTCGGCCGTCGGCATCAGAGATCGTGCGGACGGGAATGAACTTATCCATCATGCTGGCCATGCGCGGAAACAGTTCGCAGATTTCCACGCCGGGCACGTTGGTCTTGATGGGAGCAAATTCACCGCGGATTTCTTTGGGCGCGTCCGGCTTGGGATCCCAGAGATCGATGTGCGATGGCCCGCCGGGCAGATAGATGTTGATGATCGCTTTGTGATTACTGCCGGTCTGGCTGTCGGCTTCGGCTCGCAGGGCACCGGGTAGAGAAATTCCACCCAGGGCCATGCCACCAATTTTCAGAAAGCTGCGGCGCGAGACGCCGTCACAAAAGGTTCCATTTTTCGCGGTCGGTTTACCCAGAATTGTCAGCATCGGATCACTTCCCTGGAGGCGATGATTTGCAGCACAATCAAATCAACATAAACATGCGTTGATATGATAGCACGCTCGAATCAGGGACGCAAACCGAATCTGACTGCGAAAAGCCGATTTTATGACCACGATATAACACGCCATTCACAAAAGTGAATGGCGTCTGAAAATGTAAAGTTTCTCTAAGCAAAATCAAGGCCAGTCGGTCACATGACTGTCATTGATCAGCAGCAGATATTTGAGTGTTTCAGGCTTGAGTGTATCCGGGAGATAACGGGCTGCACCGTCACACAGGCCGACACAGAATCCTCCGGGATAAAAACCACCAAGCTCGGGAACGGTTTTCCCGTCAAAGGAAATGTCCTCTGGCTTGGTCCAGGGAATCTCACGCCTGGCTTCAACAATCGCGATTGTGTTGGACGTTCCGTCGGTGATCTCACGCATGCGGACCCCGGCTACCGGTTCTGCCTTTGATTCGACACCACCGCCTCCTGCCAGTCCGCCAGTGGCAAACGGCTCTGTGCTCATCTCTATCCCTGCCCCACCAGCGGGGCGCGTTGATTTGCCAAACACGGTATTGGGACCTGCCACAGCCAGATAGGAAGTCAGATGGCCGGGACGATTATCGCCGGGATTTTTAAAGACCGCAGGCATTTTTGCCAGGACTTGTTTGTTATGCTCGCTGTCCCAGGGTTCGTTCAGGCGATATTCCTTGTAGAGTTTTTCCTGATCCAGGAAGGGCAACAGTGCGACTCGCCAGCTGTGAGGCGTTTTCCCATCTGGCCCGATCACAACCGCGGGAGGAAAATGCTTGTGTTTGCCATGAAAGAGATGCATGGCCAGCACCAGGCGTCTGAGATTGCTAAAAGATTCCATCCGCAGGGCCGCTTTACGTGCTTCAATCATCGCGGGAACGAAAGATGATAGCGTATTGTTGAGAACAGTCATGTCGGTCATTGAAGTTGTCAAACTGACATTTTCCCCGGCTTGATCAAAGTGGAGTGATTTGACGAGATCCAGAGATGACTCCACAAGCGGCACCATTGCCAGCTGTTCCCGGTTTTGACCTTGAACTATCTGTTGCAGATGCTGTTGCAGGAGATTGGTCCCGAGCACCTGTGCCGCCTCCAGGGTCTTACGGATCTCCCCACCGTTCTGCTGTTGATAGAGCGTAGACTGCAACGAGAACTTGTGTTCCAGATTCACTCCCAGGGATATCAGATCCGTGTGTTCCCAGACCGGTGCCAGGGATCCTTTCCAGACCGAGTCGTTTAATTCCAGTTTCCACTGATTCTTCCAGACCAGTTCGCGAAACTGACGCAGGTTGAACAGTGCGGCGATGGAATCTTGTGACACAGGTTTCCAGGGCTCTATCCAGCGGCTCGACTGTCGGTTACTGCGGGCTGTAATAACCTGTTCCAGACCTTTTGTCGTTTTCGAGACGATCAATTCATGGTCGTTGACGATCGACAGGCAATATCCAGGGTAAGTCTCTGACTGCAGGTAGTGAACTCTCCCATCAGTCACGCCGCTGAATATTTTGCCTTCACCACCAAATGATTTGGTGACTTGCTTCAAATCGAGAGTCGTCTGAATGACGGCCACATGATTCAGTGGCTGGCTTTGGGGCTGACCTGGTTCGGGCGCTAACAGAATCAGGGTAACCGACTGGATTTCTGAAAACGGTATATCCAGTGGATACAATCGAGAGTTCTCTCTTGCCGCTTTCAACAACTGCAGCCGGGCCATCAGCAGTGCCTGCTGCGCGAGCAACTCGGCTGGTCGCAGGGCTACAACCCCCAGGGCATTATTGGGAACCATGTCGATCTCAAATGGAACCTGCTTTCCCCGTACTATTTTATCGCGATCAACCGCACCTGCTGCGGATAGTGGGTCGCTTTCTGCCGAAGGTTGTTGGGCCAGGCTGATCTGATTGCTCCGGAAACCTGACGCGCAAAGGCCGATTACCAGCATCACACCGAACACCAATATTCGCTGGGTACGCGAGACGATATTTCCTGGAGTACGCCTCTGTTTCAACATCTCAATCCTCCTTAAAAAAGTGGAATGTGTGGGGAGAAAGGCCCGGGCCGGCCCCGTAAGTCGATGACTTGTCTGCGAAACAGCCATTTCTGCCAGGACAACCAGATAAGGAGCGGTACCGCCACTGATCGTCGCCGCGGTGGCATCTGCCGACAACTCCTGTTCCAGGCGCAATCGTGCGACAAGCCAGTGAATCAGCGGGTGATAAAAATAGAGGGAGCGGCTGAGTTCAGCCCCCAGAATCGCCAGGTAATCGCGATGCCTGATATGAGCCAGTTCATGGGCGAGTACAGCCCGTAGTTGTTCGGAATTCCATTCGCGCCAGGCAGTCGGCAGGAGGATCACTGGTCGCCACCACCCAATCACTGCCGCTGTTGTGAGTGAAGCATGCTCGCTGATTTTCAACGGGCAGGAAATCTGTTGTTGAGCTACCAGGATATCCAGCGTCTGCTCTGCAACTGATCCGCTAAGCGAAGTTGCCTGACGCAGTAATCGATTGAGTGAATAGAATGCGAACACCAGTCGGATTGCCGCCAGCAGGAAGCCCACCACGAACATCCAACCAACGATCCCTGCCGGTGTGGAAATACTGGCGGACTGATTGGCTACCGGTTTCTGTTGCAAGCCTTTTAGAAAACCTTCCCAGACGGTTGACCATTCCGTTTCCTGCGGGGATTGCTTCAAAATCGGCGTCTGTAATTCATTCTCGGGAGCTTCAGTTACGGTTGTATTCTGGATGTCTGAAGCGTCATTGATAGCGGGAGTTGTTTGCTTCCCGGTTGTCTGCCAGCGGGGCCAGGGGCTGAGGGCGAACATTGCCAGCAGCAAAGTCATTCCGATCGAACAGGAGAGGAGAAACGAGCGTGTACGGGGACCAAGTCGTTTCGTCGTACTGTAAATGAGTAATCCAGCGGCGGAGACCAGCGTTACCTGCAGTCCCAGCCAGAACAGGCTGATTCCAAGTTGATGCATCAGGACTTCTCCTTCAGAATTTCCTGGATTGCTTTGAGTTCCCGAGGGCTCAGCTGCCGCTCATCAAGCAAACGCAGTAACAGTTTTTCTCGTGAGCCTCCAAACACCTTTTGAATCATGTCTCCCAGCATGCTGCCCGATACATCATCAAAAGAACGGACAGATCGGTAAAAATACGGACGGACCTCGTTCGTCTGCTCCAGAAAATCTTTTTCGACAAGGATTCGAATCAGAGTGGCAACTGTGGTATAGGCCAGGTCGCGCCCCGCAGCTTCCAGGGCATCGCGAACCTGAGTGACAGTCAGTTCGACGAGGGACTCAGCTGACTGCTGATCCCAGAATACATGCATGATTTCCAGCTCACGCGTCGTTAATTCTTTGGCTTTCGGTCTGGCCATGTGCGCTCCTGCTTAATGAGAGAACAGTCAGTCAGGCTTAGTTTGGTTTTTTAGATTTGGTTTTATAGTAATCAATGATACGAAGAAGTCAAACGCATTTCTGAAAAAACAAAGAGCACCGCTGAAGCATGAAAAAAGGTGTCCCCCCAAACTTATGAGAGAGGACACCTTCAGTCGAAAGACCTGTCTGATTATTTTGCGGTTGTAGAGTTCAGCGTTCCACGAGTGCTTCGGTTTCTGACTCACAGGACTCGTCTTCGGCCGGGAGTTCCAGCTGATACAGATCGCGGTCGCTGACGGTATAGTGAGGAGCCGGGATCGGTTCCGATGTGGGAAGAGGCTGCTGGTTATCCTTCGACCCGAACAGGGTCAGCGAGACGACTTTCATGAAGCCTTTCCAGGAGGAGAAAGTCTGGTCGACCGCCGTCGGCTCGTGTCCGCAGTGCACCATGCAGTCCCGGCATTTTTCATTGCCGCTCTTACGGCCATATGCTTCCCAGCTGGTGGATGACATCAGCTCTTCGAAGGTTTCGGCGTAGCCCTCTTCCAGCAGATAGCAGGGTTTCTGCCAGCCGAAGATGTTATAGGTCGGGTTCCCCCAGGGGGTGCATTCCAGTTCCCAGTTCCCTTTGAGGAACTCGAGAAATAATGGCGAATGATTGAACTTCCAGGCCTTTTTCGGGGCGGACAGAATCCGGCGGAACATCGAAACCGTCTGATTCCGTTTGAGAAAATGCTCCTGGTCGGGGGCTTTTTCGTACTGGTATCCCGGGGAGAGCATCATGCTTTCGATGCCCAGTTCGGCGAGTTGATCAAACATCTGCCGCACGCGTTCCGGATCGGCATTGTTGAACAGGGTGGAATTGGTTGTGACCCGGTGCCCTGCTTTCACAGCGGCTTTAATCGCGCTGATCGCTTTATCGTAGATCCCTTCACGACAGACGGCTGCATCGTGATCTTCCTTGATGCCATCCAGGTGAATGGAAAATGTGAGATACTTCGAAGGAGGATAGTTTTCCAGATGTTTTTCGAGCAGAATCGCATTCGTGCAGAGATAGACGAATTTCTTACGGGCAACCAGACCCGCAACGATTTCCGGCATCTGGGGGTGCAACAGTGGTTCACCGCCGGGGATCGAAACGATGGGAGCACCACACTCTTCGACTGCCTGGAAGCACTTTTCGGGGCTCAAATTCTGCTTGAGAATATTCGCGGGGAACTGGATCTTCCCACAGCCGGCACAGGCCAGATTGCAGCGGAACAAGGGTTCCAGCATCAGCACCAGGGGATAGCGTTTGACGCCTTTGAGTCGTTGCGTTACGACATATTTTGCTACAGTCCACATCTGGGAAAGGGGAACACCCACAGTCGCCTCCATGTTGCGAAAAATTCTAAATCCGTTCAGAATAGAGGTTTCATAGCAGTTTTCAGAAACGCTGTCACCCCCAAATCGCGCGTATCTCGCAATCCAGCAAAGAGTTATTGAAGGTTTAACCCGGTCCACATGAAAATCGCCAGCCTGAAGGCTTATCGCATCCATGTTCCGCTGAAGCGTAAGGTGACGCACGCTTCATACAGCAGGACGGAATCGGAGTCGATCCTGGTCCGCTGTGAGCTGGAGGATGGCACCGTGGGCTGGGGGGAATCTGTGCCCCGCCCCTACGTGACCGGGGATACCGCCGATTCGGTGCTATCACAATACCAGGCGACCGATTTTCGGCCGCTGACGGACTGGCGGTGGGACAGTGCCGCGGAAATGGTGTCACTTTGTCTTTCTTTGAAGCTCGCAGCGCCGCTTGATGGACCAGCCGCATATGAGTCACGGGGCTGCCTGGGAAATGCCGCCCGTTGTGCATTGGAGCTGAGCCTGCTGGATGCGGCAACCCACTCTCTCAATGTTCCCATCTCGGAAGCGCTGACGTGTCTGGATGAGGGGCAGACACTGACTCAGCAGCTTCCCGAAGTGCGTTACAGTGCCGTGCTGACATCAATGAAACCGGTCAAACAGACTTTATTATCGTTACTCTATCGTCTGACGGGCTTTCGTCAGTGCAAAATCAAAGTTGGCATGCCTGGCTGCGATGATCTGGCACTGCTCCGGAAAGTCCGCCGTCTGACAGGCCGCCGCATGGGGCTGCGGATTGACGCTAATGAAGCCTGGAGCCGCTCTGAACTGGAAGCATACGATGCTGCTTTGAGTACGCTGGAGATCCAGTCGATCGAACAACCAGTGGCCCATGCTTCTCTCACAGACTTGAAGGGCATTCACGGACAATTGAAAGCCTGGGTGATGCTCGATGAGTCATTGTGCAGCTATCAGGATGCAGAACGGGCGATCGCCGAGGGGTACTGTGACGCCTTCAATTTACGGATTTCCAAGCTGGGTGGGTTGATTCCCACGTTTCAAATTGCCCGTCTCGCACAGCAGGCAGGGATCTACTGTCAACTGGGTTGCCAGGTGGGAGAGACAGGCGTTCTCTCGGCAGCAGGCAGGCAATTTGCCAGCCATATCAGGGGAATCGAGTTTCTGGAGGGGAGCTTTGATCGCTATCTGCTGAGACAGAACATCATCAATGAGGAGATCTCGTTTCAATGGGGGGGCAGAGCGCCCGCGCTGAAAGGACCAGGGTTGGGTGTTACTGTGAATGCAGAGCGTCTGTCAGAGTTCATGCAGCAGGAAATGCAACTGATCTGATACGATCAGGGAATCAGGAAGACAAGGCCGGTAACGGTTAAGCTCTCAAACAGAGCACCGCGAGCACTGAGCGGAAGCCGCTCAACCTGATAAGGGGGACAGTTTCCTGGTTTTTCATAGCCCAGAGTGTACTGGCACTCATACAGCGGGTATGCACCAATCATGTAAGGCAGTGCGGGAATGCGACCGAAGAAACGACCTGCAGAAATGAATGGTTGAATCGCAGGACCGTAGTTATAGCCATACCGTTCGAGGTAAGGTTCTTCGAAGTAGAGCGGATTGTGTGGAACCGCTGCTGCAACCCAGTCTTTATTCATGAGCTGCCAGTCGCGGGTGGTGCCCATCGTCACTTTTTCCGCAGGAATGTCAGCCAGGTGCTCGGCTGCCGTGTTGGTGGGCAGGTCACCTGTGGGTGGTTTGGTATTCAGAGTCAGCGACGTTAAAGGCTTTAATCCCAGTTCCACCAGTCGGGGTGCTTTCTTTGCGGCAGGCGGATTCGTCGGTGCTGGCGTCATCGGAGAATCGGGTGCAGGCGGTACAGGAGCCGGTTGTGTCTGCTGCTGAATAAAGTGAAATTCTGGTTCTTCCGTCGTCGTGATCACTGGCTTCTGAGCAACAACGGGAGTTTCTGGCTCTGGATCGACAGCTGGTGCAGGCTGAGGGAAGCGGATCCCTGTCAGCTCGATCGGCTGGAAATCCTTTGTTTCATCGAATTCGATGGTGAGTTCTCGTGATTCCGGCAACGGAGGAAGTTCAACGGGTTTAGAAACCGGTTTCGGACTGGTTTTCTCTGAAACCTGGAATTTATTGAAGCCGGTAATCGTGATCTGGTCAGATTTTACGTCGTCAAGCGTCTTATCTGGTGATAACTGTCTGCGGGAGGCTGCGGCTTGCGCGAGTGCAGACATTTTCACTTTGTCATATTCGGGAGCGACTGAAAAATGCGCGCCGTGATTGACTGCACAACCGCTGAAAACCAGACAGCTGAGACAGAGCAGTAATCGAGACGATTTGACGGTCAACCGAACCAAAACAGGCGCTCCAGTGAATAAACAGTTGATATCACAGTACTTAAGAACTGAATATCAGATACGAATTCGTAGAAACAGGAGTACTCATTCTCAGTTATCGGCTCTGGGAGTGCCCCGGGGACATCAGTGTCTGACTGAGTCGTAAGGTCATTGCAAACCCCCCAGTCATTCAGAGAATCCAGTATTAAGGCCAAATCCAATGGACATACAGTTACTCTCTGCAGGTGAATCCCGTTATTCCCCCTTCTTTCAGTGTGATTATTCAATTTGTGCTCGAACAACGTTCGTATTTTATCAGTTCCTATACGTAGGAAGATTAGTCCGGTTAAGGCACACTGATCAATCATGACTGGAGTCGCGGTTCAGATAACATGATTAAAACGGCTGTATTACTTATGAAGACAGCAGCTTTCCATTTTTGACAGATGATTCTGCTCCGTTAAAAATGATTGACATACCTTTTAGTGAGCAAAGATAATGTGGGGAGTCTTTCTGCAACACCATCGACCTGATCGCAGGTGCACATGTCGGCCAGGGGTAACGTGGTTTTCGCAGAAATGCAGGGTCGGTGTGCGTAAAACGCTCCCTGTTTGTGTTCCCCTCTACTGTATTGCCTCTTGAATGGTATTCGCGAACTCATGCCATTAATTTTCTGTGCATTACAAGGAACTCGAAGGAGCATCTCAACGTGCGATTTTTAGAATGGCTGAATCGATGCCTCGGCAAGACTCCCCCTGCCCCTAATCTCGAGTTCAATTCACTCCGCGCTGACAGTCACGCAGGACTGGAACTGGTACGTCTGGAAGAACGTATCGTTTTGAACGTGGATGCTGGCCTCTCAGGTGCCGCCAGCGATGTTCTGCAGATTAACCTTGATGCTGCCAACGATGAAGCGACCGTCTCCGTCGTTGATGGCGGCGCTACGATTCAGGTCGACGATGGTCTGGGCCTGCCCGACAGCATCATGCAGTTTGATGCAACGCAAATTAACTCCATTCTCGTTACGGGCGTCGATACATCACAATCAATTCAATTCTTGGGGCAGAATGACCTGATCATCCCAGACTCACTGGATCTGACCGGTTTTAGCGGTGATGTAAAAATCGGCATTGAAATCCAGCTTGGAACCGCTGGTGCTCCTGACTTCAGCACCCAGTCTACGGTCACCTACCTGGGACAGTACGACCGGGTCGGAGACCAGTTGAATGTCGTATTGCAGAATCAAATCGGTGCTGATGATTCGTTTGCCGTACAAATCAATGGCAATGATGTCGAGATCCTCGATCGAAACAACGCGAACGCCCTGCTCTTTTCCACTTCCCTGACCGGCTTGAATTCGATCCAGATCCAGGGAGCCGACGGTGAGACTGATCTGCTCGCACTCAATTACGGCGATGCCCAGCTGACTCAGCTTTCAATCTCATTTGACGGTGGTCTGGGAGGCAATGACGCTCTTGAATTCTTCGGGGGCACCTTTGATACCGTTACTCACAACCTGACTGGTCCGGGTGCCGGTGCCGTCGATTTCAGCGGAAATGCAGTTACGGAAATCAGCTACACCGGTCTGGAACCGGTGTTCGGCGGAAGTAATACGGCTAACAACGTCGTCATCAATCTCCCCACTGCCACGACCGATGCGATTCTGGAAAATGCCGCTCTGCCGGGAGAAATGCAGATTCGCAGCCTGAGCAGCAGCTTCGAGCTGACGACATTCGCTTCTCCAGCAGACTCCCTGCAAATTACTACAGCCGGTGGTGCGTCGATTGTTGAACTCGATTCCTATGACGCCAGCTTTGCCCCGACCGATCTGATTCTGTCTGGTCAGGCTGGTGACACCTATCAACTTGCCGGTAGTGACCTGCTCGACGACAGTGTCGCGCTGACTCTCTCTGGTGGCGCCACACTCGATCTGGGCAGCTTCGATGAAACCATCGCACAGTTCACGCTGGAAGATGGTACCGTCATCGCGACCGGGGGCATCTTGACGTCCCAGTCTGATCTGGATCTCCGCTCCGGCAGTGTCAAAGCTCAGTTGAACGGGAATAACCTCATCAAGAACGGTTCGGGGACTGTCATCCTGGACGCTTTAAACGGATACATCGGATCGACCACTGTCAACGACGGTACCCTGCAACTGGCCCAGTCAGCTGCGATTCCTGATACATCCAGCGTCGATCTGACGTCTGCAACCAGTGTGCTGGATCTGAACGGGTTCTCTGTCTCTCTCACCTCCCTGACCGGGACGGGGAGTGTGCTGCTGGGAGGTCCTGCCAGTTCGCTGACTCTGAATCAGGCGATTTCGACCTCAGCTACGTTTGAAGGTGGTATCTCCGGTGACGGAAGCCTGACGATCGCTGGTGCGGGGGAAGTCATTCTTTCCGGAAACAGCTCGTTTACGGGTGCCACCAACGTGCAGGACGGCGTTCTCAAAGTTGAGGGAACCCTGGCGACATCGGAAGTGATCGTCGCGACCGGTGCCACCCTGGGTGGTTCCGGCAGCATCTCAGCGCCCGTGACCATCAATGCCGATGCAACCCTGGTGCCGGGATCAAGTCCGGGAATCCTCAGTACAGGCGACCTGACACTCGACGCAGATGCAGATCTCAATATTGAAATCAATGGTACGACAGCGGGCTCAGAGTACGACCAGATCCAAGTGGCAGGCGAAATCGATTTGACCGGAGCGACGCTGAATATCAGCAGTTCTTTTACGGCCGCTGCCGGTGACCAGTTCCTGCTGATTGACAATGATGATGTCGATGCAGTCACAGGCAATTTCGCCGGACTGGCCGAAGGGACCTTGTTCAGTTTCAACGGCAACCAGGTCTATATCACTTATCAGGGCGGAGATGGTAATGATGTTGTATTGACGGTCAATTCACCGCCCGATACGACATTCCAGTCATTTCACATTGATGAAAATAGTCCCAATACAACTTCAGTCGGCACAATTCTGGCAACTGACCCTGATGCTCCGCCGGACAATATTACATTCAGTCTGATTGGTGGATCCGGAGCAACTGCCTTCGCTGTGAGCAGCAGTGGAGAAATTACCGTTATCGATCAGGCGCAATTGGATTACGAATCGACGGTTGCATTTTATCCACTGATCAAGGTGACAGATGATTCCGGCGCATTTGATACCGCATCCATCGCAATCATTCTGAACCCTGTCAACGATAATACCCCGGTTGTTCTGGATCAGGTTCGTGATATCGACGAAAATTCGACCAATGGAACTTCTGTTGGTGCTGCAATCGTCGCTTCAGATGACGACCTGCCGAACGACACACTGACTTTTACAGAAGTCGGGGGCACCGGCACAGCAGCGTTTGACATTTCTCCCAGTGGTCAGATTGTCGTCGCTGACCAGAGCCTGCTCGACTACGAAACGACAACGTCCTTCACTCTGGACATTCTGGTGTCGGATGGTGTGAACGCAACCGATACCGCAACAATCACCATCAATCTCAATCCGCTGAATGACAATGATCCGGTTATCGCCAACCAGACTCGCGAAGTCGATGAGAACGCAGCCAACGGCACATTGGTCGGCGCGCTGATTGTTGCCAGTGATGCTGATCAACCGGGAGACACCCTGACCTTCACCGAAGCAGGAGGCACAGGTTCTGCTGCGTTTGATATTACTTCTACAGGGCAGATCATTGTTGCTGATCAGAGTCTGCTCAACTTTGAAACCAATCCCAGTTACACACTGGACGTGATTGTCGATGACAACAAGGGCTCTACCGCCACCGCGACTGTGACGATCAACCTGAATGACCTCGTGGAAAGTATGGTCGTGACTGCCGGCGACTGGTCCAGCAATGACATTACGATCATTCGGGACGGCAGTCAGTTGCGCATTCTGGAAACGGGCACTTCCAACGAGATCGTGCCTTCACATGAGTTCGATAAGGTCTCCAGTATTATCATCACCGGAAATGGTTCCGATAATACCGTACGGCTGGATATGAGCGTCGACACTATTCTGCCACCAAGTGGCATCAGCTTTAATGGTGCGGGGGGATCGAATACGCTGGTCAGTGCCGATCAGACGACCGACTGGCTCATCAATGGCTTGAACTCCGGCAGCCTGCTCTCTGGTACCGTCAATTTCAGCAACGTGGAGAATCTGACGGGGAACGCGGGCGCCGACACCTTCACCTTCCAGGATGGCGGACAGCTTACCGGTACCCTCAGCGGAGGGGACGGAACGGATCACATTGACTTCTCAGCTGTGACCAGTGCTGTGACTGTCGATCTGCAAACCAGCAGTGCCTCAGGCGTGAATCTGTTTAACACGATCGAAAGCCTCAGTGGAGACGACACACAGGATGCCATCAGCGGACTGAGTGCAGGCACCACTTACCTGATCAATGGTACCAACCAGGGATCGGTCTCCGGGATTGACTTTGATGGTTTCAATCACCTGGCTGGATCGACAGGCAGCGACACATTCCAGTTCAGCGGTAGTGGCCAGATCACAGGCAGCATCGACGGCCTGGGCGGCGGTGACATTCTGGACTATTCAACGTCTACATTCAGTCTCGATCTCACTTTGTCAACAACAGGAGCAACCGATGGCTTTACAGGGTCGGAAGCTTCCACTTTAGCTGATTTTGATAATATCGACACGATTCAGGGGAGCAGCAACACTGATGCCCTGACAGGGATCAATGCGGCTGCAGCCTGGTCGCTGGATGGCACGAATCAGTACACAGCATCGAACACGCTGAACTTCAGTGATTTTGAGAATCTGACCGGGGGAACCGACGTTGATGAGTTCAATATCAGCGGCAGCCAGTCTTTGAATCTCTCAGGTAATTCCGGTAACGATGTCTTCGCTTTTGCGGATGGCGCAACCCTGACGGGAACAATTGACGGTCAGGCGGGTGCCGACCAGATCGATTTCAGTGCCCTGACCTCTTCGATTGACGTGGTTCTTGTTGCCAACGGAACCTTTGACGGATTCCAGGGAACCGAGGCGTCGATCAGTGGCGGGTTTGACAATATCAACAACATCACCGCAGGATCGGGAACTGCCGATAAACTGACCGGACAGAACGCGGCCGCTACGTGGTCGATTCAGCCGGCGAGCGTCTACGGCAGCGGGACTTCCCTCTCCTTCTCCAGTTTTGAAACCCTCCAGGGGGGCAATGATGTTGACCAGTTCAACATCAACGGATCGCATACGCTCGATTTGCTGGGCGGTCAGGGGGCGGATGTCTTCCGCTTCAGCAATAATGGGTCTACTCTGAACGGAACGATCGATGGTGAAGCCGGCGAAGATCATCTGAACCTCGACAACTATTCTTCCGATTTGAACGTCACGCTCAGTGCACTCGGGGGAATTGACGGCTTCGCTGGCAGTGAATCTGCCAAGTCCGTCAGCTTCGCAAATATCGACGTGCTCACCGGGGGCAGCGGCAGTAACACGCTGACGGGGATAGACAGTGCCGCCACCTGGACACTGAATGGCGTCAACATTTACAACAGCACCAACACACTGACCTTCAGTAACTTTGTGAACCTGACCGGAGGCAGTGCCGCCGACAGTTTCCAGGTCACTCCGAATGCGGAAGCCTTTAACATTGTCGGCGGTGACCCAACCAGTAACCCGCTGGGTGATGAGCTGCACGTGGATACTTCCGCAGCCGGAACGGCAGTCGTCTCAAATAATGGGAACGGCTCAGGATCGGTTACCGGCGGCTTCCCTACTGTGACCTACAGTGAAATTGAAAACTTCACGATTACGGGTACCGTCGACATTGAACTGCAGGGAACTGCAAACGCTGATGACATTGAAATTCTGGTCAACGGTTCGGACATCGAATACCGTCTGGGCGGGACATTGATCGGCACCAGTACTCTCTCAGGTACGACTTCAATCACAGTGAACGGCGGGGATGGCGATGACAGTCTGACCATCGATGCTGCACTCGCTGCGGCCGGGATCACTGTCGATTACGATGGCGAAGGCCAGGACTCGACCAGCCCGGGGGATGTGCTGAACCTGCTGGGAACGACCACTTCTGTTGAGTATTTCTTCGTTGACAGCAGTTCTGGTTCGATCCGCATTGATGGTGCAGGCACTGATTTCATCACCTACAGCGGCCTGGAACCGATCACCTCAACGATCAACACGACCAACGTGACTCTGAATTACAGTGCTGTCGCGGAGATCATTACAATCAGCGATGCCGGCGGTGGGCAGACCACCGTCACTTCGACAGCCGGCGAACTATTGACGTTTACCAACCCCGATGGTCTGCTGACGATCAATACAGGCGATGGCGCTGACCAGATCGAACTGAATTCACTGGCCAGCGATTTTACTGCTTCACTGACCATAAACGGGGAAGGTGCAGCAGACATCCTGAACGTTAATGGCAGTCTGACTTTCGACTCCGGGAAAAACTTGGAACTGAATGTCGAGTCGATTACCGTTGCCAATGGTACGGTGCTGACCGCAGCCAGTATCGCCTTGAATGCCGACACTGTCGACCTGGATGGTGACCTCGTTGCAGCGACCGTCTCCGGTGATGCTGCGACCGTGAATGTACTGGGATCAGCCGGAGGCGCCGATATTCAGGATGCCGTCGATGTTGCAGGTACCGGTGGTATCATCAACATTGCCGCCGGCATCTATCATACAACGGGCACACTGGAAATTGATGAATCGGTCTCACTGATCGGAGCCGGTAAAGACGTTGTCGAAATCCGCAAGGCGGGAGCTCCTACGAATACTTTTGACATCGCCGTGAATATCAGTGCGAACAACGTTTCTATCTCAGGAGCCCAGCTGGGCTGGGAGACGCATACCTCCGCGACCGATTATCGAGGCTACGTGGTTTACACGAATGCAGACAACACCACACTGAATAATCTGCTCTTCGGCGACAATTACCGTAGTGCGGTCGTCTTTGAGGGAGCGAACAACCTGGAGGTCTCCGACTCTATCTTCGAAGGGAATTACGGCCGTGCCGCGATCCGCGACGGAGACGGGGGCAGCGGTGAAAACTTCCTGATTACGCGGAACGAATTCCGTGAAAATCATTTCCGCTGGGGACCTATCGCAATTGGACCACAGGGGACCTTTGGTGATCCCAACAACCACGCTTTCAGTGGTGAGATCTCCTTTAACTACTTCGGCAACGGTCTTGAAGCGGGCGCATTTCAGGAAGCCGGCGACCAGAATTATACGGTCACGATTACCAACCGGGGAATGACGGCCGACGGTATCGACGTCAATCACAATACATTCGACTGGCAGGATTCTTCCACGACGAACTCAAACGGAATCTATGCACAGCCCGGGGGGATCTATTTCGATCCATCCCTCGCAGTACCAGCGAATTCAGTGAATATCACCAATAATATTTTCAATGGTTTCAGCTATGAGGGGCCGCAGCCTTCCGCTACGACTCCCGCCTGGGATCCTACCGGTGGCGTCTTCGGCGGTGCCCTGGAATTTGACGGCGTCGATGATTTCGGCCTCTTCCAGTCGGCGAACTTCGATGTAGGAGAATCCGGTACTCTCAGTTTCTGGGTGAACATGGATGACCAGGGACGTCGCAACCAGTTCTTCGAAGGTCCGAATAACGGGGGCATGGAGTTCCAGTACCGCACGAACGGTGGTGGTCAGTTCTTCGGCAGCCCTAATCGTAATGACGGAAACGGCAATACCTACATCATTCAGAATGGTGGTGCGGGCGGGACGACCGGTGTCTGGCAGAATCTCCAATATACCTGGGACTTCAATGGCGGCGTCAATCCGGAAATGCACCTTTACATTGATGGTGTCGAGGTCGGTTATCTGAGCGGGACCTATGATTCGGATCTCGCCCAGTGGACTGCGACCGTCAGTACCATCAATGAAATGATGAACGTCGGACGCGACCCGGGCGACAGCAGCCGCTTCTTTGACGGTAAGATGGACGATGTCGGCTGGTTTGATCAGGCACTCGGACAGACCGATCTGGATACCATCCGCACGACCGGCGTCAGTGCCCTGTCCGGAGATGCACGGCTGGTGGCTCACTGGGACTTCGATCAGAATTCAGGAGATATCGCCGTTGACAACGTGAGCGGCATTCAGATGTACCTGGTCACCGATGGGATTGTGCCTTTTGGTCCGGAATTCCAGGAAACGGCAGGTGTCTTTGGTGGTGCCCTCGAATTCGACGGCATCGACGATTTCGCAACCTTCCAGGATGCCTCATTCGATGTGGGACGTAAAGGAACGTTGAACTTCTGGGTCAAAATGGATGAGACAGGCCGTCGAAACCAGTTCTTCGAAGGTCCTGATAACGGGGGCTTCGAGTTCCAGTATCGAACCAACTCCGGGGGGCAGTTCTACGGCCGCACTCAGGATGGCGGAGATTACACGATCCAGTCGGGAGGCCAGTCGGTCAACGGAGGCGTCTGGACCAACATCCAGTATACGTGGGATGCTGACTCGGGCGAGATGCACATCTACATCAATGGTTCAGAACAACCTTATCTCTCCTCGTTCGATGAGAATCTGTCCGGATTTGACAGCACACACTTCACCGACACGGTCAATGGATTAATGAATGTCGGCCAGGACCCGGGTGACAGTGGGCGTTTCTTTGACGGTCTGATGGATGATATCGGCTGGTTCAATGATGTGCTGGACTCCACCGATCGTGCCACGATTATGAACACGGGCGTTTCCAGCATGACCGGCGATTCTCGTCTGGTCGCGCACTGGAACCTGGATGATCCTGCGGGAACCGAAATCGTTTCCGGCGACAGTGGTACCAACATCACACTGTACCTGCAGGCGAATCCTCCCCTGCCCCCGATTGAAGGTTTCGGTGTCATTGCACCGCTGAATGCGAATGTGACCTACAACGCCTTTAACGGGAATGACCTCGACTCGAACGTAACCCTCGATTCTACCAACACGTTTGGCGACCCGCTGTTTGCGTATGCCAACGATCCCAATTATATCCCGACCGACTCTCTGGCTACTCAATACGTGATCGGCTTTGGTTCCTCGGCCGCCTACGGTTCCTCGGAATTCGCTGCAGATACAAACACCAGCATACCTCACATTGGAGCCTTCCAGAACCTGCCCACCGTATATCCGGGAATCTACGGGTCTGGTGATATTGTCGTCTACGGAACGGGTGAAGATGATCAACTGGTATTGACGCTGACCGGCGAAAACACGGCAACCTTCGTGTTAACACGCGACTTCGGCGGACCGAATGAACTGGTTCTGGCCAGCGTGTCAATTACTGACATTACCTCAATCACCTTCAACGGTCTGGGGGGTGACGATGTCTTGATTGTCAATCAGCCCGACAACCTGTTCTTCAACCCCACCGACGGCATCACCTTCAACGGGGGCACCCAGAACAACGACGGTAACTCGCTGGGAATCGCTGGCATTCCAGGGGACACGCTGGTCCTCAATCACAGTACGCCTCTGGAAGCGGATTCGGTTGGTTATGTCTTTACACCGGACAGTGTGCCTGCGGAAGGAGAAGATGGCATCATCACCATTTCCGACAGCAGCATGACGGATGGTTCGACAACAATTGCCTTCACCGGCCTGGAACCCATTCTGGATAATCTGCTGGTGGCTGATCGAGATTTTGACTTTACCGATGCTGATGAAACCATTTCGCTGTCCGACGATGGCGTTATTGGTGACAATTATTCATTCATCGATTCGACGCTTAGTGAATCGGTACTGTTCCTGAATCCGACGAACTCGATCACAATCCGCACTGATAGTGTGGGGACACCAGCTGGCATTGATACTGTTCTGGTAAATTCGCTGGACAGTCTGTTTAGTGCCAGTCTGTCGATCTTCGCTGGTGCTGACGACCCGGTCACCTTCCAGAGTACGGTCAACCTGGGAACCGGCGACCTGTTTGTCACCGCAGAAAGTGTGAATATCCTGGCAGACATCGACGCCGCTTCGGTGGAAATCAGTTCGTCCGGAGTGACCAGCACAACCTTCAACGGCGGAACCGTTACCACGACAGGTTCTCAGCTTTACCATAATGCGGTCATTTTTGTAACTAATTCCACGCTCACCAGCAGCGGCGGAAGCAATATCCAGTTCAATGACTCCGTCGATGGTGCGATTGATCTGCAGATTGACACGGCTGGGACAACGATTTTCAATGGTGCGATCGGCAGTAACTCCCCACTCAGCAGTTTGACAACCAACGCAGGGGGCACCACACAGATCAATGGTGGCAGCATAGACACGACTGGCAACCAGATCTTCAACGACGATGTCGAACTGGGGGCGAATACTAGCCTCACCAGTACTGGTAGTGGCGCAATTACCTTCAATCAGCGATTGAACGGTACATTTTCGCTGGAATTGAATACAAATGGGGACACAACCTTCAATGGGACCGTGGGTGACACCAACGAACTGGCCAGCCTGACCACGGATGCCAACGGTACAACGTTCATTAACGGGGCCAGCATCGCCACTGAAGGCGGCCAATTATTCAACGATGCCGTGCTGTTGGGAGCCAATACGGTTCTCTCCAGCTCAGCCTCGGGTTCGATTAATTTCAAGTCGACGTTGAACGGTGCCCACACACTCAACATTAATACTGCAGGAGCCACAATCTTTGATGACCAGGTCGGCAATTCAACTCCCCTGACGAGTCTGACGACCGATGTGGATGGCACGACGGAAGTCAACGGTGGCACAATCACCACGACCGGCGGGCAGACCTTCCACGACGTTGTCTCGCTGGGAGCATCCGTGGTCTTCACTTCAACTACCGTGGACGATATCACCTTCGATCAGACACTGACGGGCGGAGCCGGTATTACGATCGAGGTCAGTTCGCGAGACAACGTGATTCTCAAGGGGGCAGTCAGCACCGATGGGGCTGTTACGGTAACTGCGGATTCAGACACTTCCGGCACCGGCAATGTGACTATGGAAACCGGGTCCAGCCTGGATGCTGGTACGGGGACAATCGACATTGATGGTGCGAACGTGCTGACGCGTTCGCTGACCACCACCAACGGAACTGCGAGTGCAATTACCATTGATGCTCATAACGGAAATGTGATTACTCGGGACAATGGTGTAAATGCTCTGGGAGACATCAAGATCAACGCCACCGGCAGTATCACCCTGGAAGACAACGGTGTCAATACGGGTGAAGGTGGCAGCGTGATTGTACAGGCTGACGGGGATGTCATCTCGACAGGCACTGGAATCGACACCACCAATGGTGCTGCTGCGGGAGGGAACATTGCTGTCACTTCTAACGCAGGCCAGGTCGATCTTTCCAATGGCTCATTGCTCACCGGATACGGAGGCAGCATTACGGTCAATGCGGTTACCGGATTCACCACACTGAATACCAGCCTCGATACAACGGCTGGCACCGGTGGAGGCTCTGTTGAAGCGAATGTTACGGACGGAACGATGTCGATCACCGGTGGTGATGCGACAGTCAATGGTGCCGGTTCTATCCTGCTGACGGCTAAAGGTACAACCTCCGATATTCAACTGGACACAAACCTGACCAGCGCTGACGGCAGTATTACGCTGCTGGCGGATAATGACATCACCCTGTCGGCGACGACCAGCATCATCAGTCAGGCAAGTGGAAGCATTACCCTGACGGCTGACAATGATGGTTCGAACGTCGGCAGTATCACCATGGATTCCGGCAGTCGGGTCGAATCACAGGGGGGACAGATTCAAATCTCCGCTGCGGGGGACATTGCCCTCTCCGGCATTACGACGACTGGTGGCCGCGTCGATATTACTTCGACCCTGGGAGGAATTACGGACAACGACAGCACAGGCGTCAACAATGTGACCGCCAGCCAACTCGTACTGAATTCGAATCTGAGTATTGGTCAGCTTGCGGATGCCATCGACACCGCCATTGCCTCCCTCGAAGCAGATGCGGGAACGGGAGGCCTGTTCCTGGACAACACGGGAGCCCTGACAATTGGGGGTATCACTGCCCAGGATGGTCTGGACGCAGACCAGGACATTGTAGTTCACAACACGGGAACGCTGAATGTCACGGAAACCGTGCAGTCAGCCACCGGTTCAGTCACCCTGGATGCGACAGACACGTTGACTGTCGACCTCGCGACGACCATCAGCACACTGGGAACCGGTGCGATTCTGCTGACATCAGACCGGAATATCAAATTGAACAGCGGCAGCAACCTGAAAACGGTCAACGGCGGTATCACAGTGCTGGCCAATGACGGGGGCTTGACCATGGGCGATTTCATCGGTGTAGAGGCAGACAATGCGACGATCTCGACTACCGGAACAGGCAACATCCTGATTACCGGCTTCGGCGGAGCGGATGTCGTGACCAGTGATCATCATGGGGTCTTCCTACATTCCGGAACGACAGTTTCGTCCTCAGCCAGTGGAATCGATGCCGGCACGATCACCATCAATGGGACCGCGGGAGAGGGAATCAACGACAATCATGGTGTCTTGATTGATGGTACAGGCACGAATGTCACGTCTGCCGACGGTGTGATTGGAATCACTGGTACCACGGATTACGGCACTGGTTTTGTGCTCTCCGATCAGGCACAGGTTGTCTCGAACGGAGCGGGTGTTAATGCAGCCGACATCACCATTTTAGGAACAACGACTGCAGATCGGGCGGGAGTACAGATCAGGAGCCTGATTCAATCGACGGCAGGAGCCATTTCCATCACCGGTGAATCAACGGGCGGAGGAACAACCTCACAGGGCACACTGATCGAGACGACCAACGGAATCGTGATCAACGAAAACGGTCAGATCACGATCAACGGCACCTCGAACGGTGACGATGGAATTGAGATCTCGAATGACGCAGTGGTCTCGGCCTCGGGTACTGGAAATATTGAACTGCTGGGCGAATCGACGGGTTCCGGCAGCGGGATTCACCTGGATGCCACACTGAAAAGTAATACAGGAACGGTCATCCTGACTGCAGAAGACGACCTGCTGCTCGGTAGTGTCGCTCTGATCGATTCAACCTCCGGCACCGTGACTCTCATCGCAGACAATGCAGCGGGCAGTAACGGCAATCCGATTACGATGACAGACGGATCACTGATTGATGCGGGAACAGGTACCATTAACCTGACTGCAGACGGGGATGTGTTTCTGGCTGGTCTGCTGACCACGGGGACGGTTAATGTTGATTCCCTGTCGGCTGCGATCAGCGACAATGGTGACAGTCATACAGATATCGTCGCTTCCACTGCCGTTCTGAACGCCGTGACTGGGATTGGTGTTGGAAATCCACTGGAAACAGAGATCGGCACGCTTTCCGCGACCGTCTCGGGAGTCGGCAATCTGCTGATTGACAACGGGATCGCCGTCGAGTTACTGGACCTGTCGACATTTGACGGTGCGATCACCGTGAATAATACGGCGAGTCTTACAGCAACTTCGGTCGTTTCACAGAACAACTCCAACAGCGACGATAACGATATCACTCTCAATGCCACCGGAACCAACAGCGACATTCTGGTCACCACAATTATAGCGACCGGCCTGGCGGATGTCATACTGACTGCAGAAGACGGTATTCTGGATACGAACGGTGCCGACTCGAACCGGATCGCCGCCGATGACTTGAACATGTCATCCAGCAGTGCCGGTGGTACGCAGGACGGTATCGACGTAGATACGAACGTCAACAGCGTGACGGCTGACGTGAACACCAACGCCGGAGGCCTTCGCATCGATGAAGTGGACGGCATTACGCTGACGCAACTCACGACGTTTGACGGTTTCATCAGCGTCAATGCTGCCGGAACCATTGAAGTACTGGATGTTACTTCTACGAACAACTCGTCTTCTGACTTAAACAATGGCATCACTCTGACAGCAACCGGAGTCGACAGCGATATTCTGGTGACATCTCTGACCGCTGAGAATACGGCTGATATCACATTGAACGCCGACCGGGACGTACTCGACTCAGACAGCACCGACAGTCAACTGACCAGTGGCGACCTGCTGACGATTGTCGCTGGCCGCAATATTGGTGGCATTACGAATGTCTTTACTGCAAATGGCTTTGATCCCTTGCAGACCAGTGTGGGCCATCTGAACCTGACCAGCGGTGACCAGATCGTGATTGACAACACGGGCACTACGCCGGAACTGATCAACCTGGATGCGGGCACAGGTACCGCGGGCACAACCTATATCAGAGCGACCGGCGGGGCTCTGGATGCTTCCACAACTACTGGTATCAGCAACACCCAGGATTCCATCAGCTTTATTTCCGATGTTTCCATCACTGTTCCGACTGGTCTGCAGACTGCGAATCTGCGGCTGGATGCACCGGACATTATCGACGCTGGTGGGGGCGCAATCGACGTCAATGCGGTGAACTCCATCCTGTTCAAATCCGGTTCTGCAGAGACCGTGAATATCACCGCACAGCAGTTCGACGGTACTGTGCTCGGTTCTGATTTCGTTATCAACAACGACTCCCCTGCCCTGGAACTGGTTGACCTCAATGAAGACAACCTGAGCCTGACCGGGGGGACGGACACCAATATTTCGTTGAGTTCTGCCGGCAGCATCACTGTCAGCGACCTGGTACAGACACTGGGAACCGGTACACTGTTTCTGGAAACGACGAATACCGACGCCGATCTGATTCTGAATCATAGTCTGCTGAGTGATACTGGCTCGGTCACGATTTCGACAGCCAACGATATCCTCTTCAACGGGACGACGAATCTGACCAGCACGTCGGGGGCCGTGAGCCTGACCGCCGATGCAGACAATGGAGCGGGAGGCCTGTTTGGTGGCATCACCATGGCCGATGGAACATTCATCAATGCCGGGGATGGGGCAGTCAGCCTGATCGCCAGCGATGACATCGTCCTCAGCCAGATTATCACGACCAACAACACCAGTTCTGCGATTCTGATCGATACTGACTCCAGCCTGGTAGACGCCGGCGACAGCACGGGAGAAGACCTGATTGCCAATGAGTCGGGAGCCCGGGTCACGATTATCGCGTCCCTCGGAGCCGGTAAAGTGGCCGATCTGAACGGCCATCTGGAAACACACATCGATCAGATCAATGTCACGAACCAGACAGCGGGCGAAATCCGGATTTTCGAGACGGATGATCTGATTGTGCACGATCTGATCCAGTCCACAGCGGGAGACATTGAAGTCTTCACCACAGGTAATATCCTGCTCAACGGCTTGATTGAAACTGTATCTGACAATGTGCTGCTCGATTCCAAGGCGGCGATCATCGACCAGAACGATGGTGTCCCGGGTGAACTCAACATTCATGCCACCAGCCTGGATATGAATGCGGTTACAGGGATCGGCACCGGTGACACACTTGAGATGAGTGTCGATACCTTCTCAGCAGATACTACCGATGGAGACGTCCTGCTGCACAACACCGCGACAACGGGTGTGACTGCAACCAGCATCACTACCGGTACCGGCAACATCGATCTGAAACAGGTGGGCGATGAGTCCCTGGCCATCGAACTGGCGACAACCGTCGACGGTTCGATTACGGTCGCCAACACTGGAGATGCCCAGAGTGACACGTTGACGCTGACCTCATTGTCTACCGGAGGCGCAACACCGGCCATCGATGTTTCCACGTTGAACTTCGGTAACATTCTACTGGGTGATCTTATCGCCCTGGAGGGGGCAATCGCCGTCACTTCCGCTGGTGAGATCAATGACGCGGTCGACGATCAGGGTGCCCCGGAAGTCGATCTGAATGCGGCATCAGGCTCAATCACACTGGAAGCGGTCAACGGGATTGGTAACACAGATCCGATCGAGGTCTCTGCGGGAACCTTAGCGGTCAACAGTAACACCGGTGATTTGAACCTGCACCACGTGTCCTCGGTCGCGACCGGATCAGTGAGAGTCACGAAGCTGACAACGGGGACCGGTGACATCGACTACGAGCAGACAGGACAAGAATTTGCATCATTTGAAGAGATCTCAACTACGGACTCTGATATTACTGTGAAAGCGGATGGTTCTCTGCTCTTTGAAAATCCTGGCGTTCTGCTGAATGTTGTTGAAACGGATGGTATCGGTACCATTGATGTCACAGCAACAGGCGTTAATTCCTCGATTGAAATCAACGATAGCTTCAGCACGGCTGGTGGAACGATTGACCTGACCGCACAGCACAGTCTGAATTTTGGCAGTGAGGGCGATTTGAGTTCCTCAGATGGGAAAATCAAGCTGCTGGCCGATTCTGCTTCTGTCGGGGCCGGAGGTGGTGGTATTACCATGTCAAATGGAACCATCTTTGACGCCGGGGTGGGAATTGTCGATCTCCAGGCCGGGGATTCGATCACCGTTGGCCAGTTGATGACGACCACCCTGACCCGCCTGACTACCACAGACGGCGGGATTGTGGACGCCGGCGATGCCGGTGGCCGCGACATCATCGCGGATGAACTGGTGATCCGCAGCGCAACCGGTGCTGGCTCTGCGAATGCTCTGGAAACTGCGGTCGCCCTGCTGGCTGCACACAATACCGCTTCCGGCGATGTTCTGATTCATAACGACCTGGGAGGCGCACTACTGACGATTGGAACTGTCGATGGACTGGCGGGGATCACTCATGCGGGAAGCGTTGCCGGAGACATTTTCGTCTCGAACGCCAGTCCCCTGACAGTGGATTCCCCGGTCACCAACGGTTCGGGTGGTAACATCGGCCTGGAATCGACGGGGCCCGGGGATTTAACCCTGAATGCCTCTGTGCGTGCCTTTGGCGGAAACGGAAATATCGATCTGCAGGCAGGCTTTGGATTCCTGGCCATCAATGATACGGGAGTCGCCTCCGATCACAGTGTTGCGGGGACCGGAGTTCTCTCCGGACACGGTGACAGCGGTGTCTTGATCGATGCCAATACCACAATGAATTCTGAAACGGGGGCAATTGCCGGCCTGCCACCTGATCTGCGGAATATTCTGACACCTCAGATTGAGCCCACAGGACTGGCGACGGTCACTGGCGACTTCGGACGCTTTACCGAACAGAATTTCTTTATCACCATCGACTGGGGTGATGGGACAGTGGAGACGTTCAACTTCTCCGATCCTGGTTCGTTCGTGTTTGAGCATACCTATACCGCCAACCCGGATGCGGGAAACCCTGCCGCTGATATTCCGATCCTGGTGACCATGCAGGGAGATAAGCAGTTTACCTTCTCTGATGGGAATGGCACTCTCGATTTCACCAGCGAAGCCGACGTTCTGGAAACGCCTGGTGAGGGCCTGGCGACTGTCGCCATCGATACGACTCCCCAGGTACCGCAGCTGATCTTCCCACAACAGGAAGTGATCCTCGATGCTTCTTCGCTCCAGCAGACCGTGTTCAGCATGCGGGAAACTCAATTGCTGGAAACGGCCATCAATGAAGCCAATCGGAATGCAGAACGTCTGGTCTTCCTGCGGATCCTGGCTCCTAACGGCGATGTGATTGAGGATGTGCCGCTGCAGGAATCTGACCTGGATAACCTGCCGAAACTGTTCAGCACACTGCCTGACGGCCGCTACCAGATTTATCTGAAGGAAGCGGGTGAAGAGCGGGTACGTCTGCTGATGGATGTCGATATCCGCAACGGGAAAGCCAGCGATGTCACCGAGGAACAGTCCAATCCTCCCACCGGTTCAGAGCAGCAGCCCCCGCCGAATAGCACTATCAATTCCCAACTTGAAGACCAGGAGCAGCGGACGTTGTCCTTCAGCGACCTGGAGCAATTAACGACGATCGTCATGGCGGACGCGGGTGAAGCAGACCTTTCCGACCGGATTGACCTGCTCCTGCAGATCCTGATTGACGAAACCTCAGACTGGCAACCTCTCCTGACGCCTGGATCTGACGTAGAATATGTACAGGAACAGCCGACCCTCCCCTTACCTGCTGAAGCGACGGCACAACTCGAAACCAGTGAAAAAGCCTGGGGCAGTGCCGCTTTACTTTCCGGTTATTTCCACGGTCGTTCATTATTCCGCAAGCCGGTGACGCAGAACGAATGCGAATCCGCGATGGAAAAATATGGCAGCCGTCTGTTGAATCGGCGATATAAACTGAATCGCAGGCAGAAATAACTGATATAATCGAGCCACCGAACTCGTGCAAATAACCGTAAGAATAGAAACAGACCAACGCTCAAACAGAACTGAGATCGTCGCCATGAGCGACAACATGCGGGTATCATTATGAATGAATTTCCGGACAAAGAAGAACAGAACGAAGCAGCGGCCGACGACGATCTGAGCCTGCGCAACGATCAGACGCTGCCCGATTCGATCTCTGATTCTGATGAGGCTGGTAGTGACATCGACCAGACGATTATTTCGGATCAATGGGATTCCGAAGCGCTGGCTGATGAAGCGCGAGATACGTCGGATGCCACAATGTCTGATGATCAATTCCAGACAATGGAAGAGTCTGATTCGGAAAATGATACCTATGAAGACCTGGCAGGCAACGATCAGACCATGGTCGACAACGGGGTGTCCGATGAGATCAATGCCACCATTGTCGATCCGAACCTGAATGATCTGGACCGGACGATCACCGAGGAAGAGCATGAAGGCTGGGCCGGCATGCAGACGGTCAGCGAAAATCCTAACGATCAGCCCGAACAAGGTAACGACCAGACCCTGATTATCGATGAGCCGCTGGACCAATCCGATATTGGCGCGACCCTGGTCGAGGATGGCAGCTCGCCTGCCGACATTGACGCCACCATTGTCTCTGACGATGTACCACCGGAACTGGTGGCGACCATGAACGATGCCTGGGGACCGGGGATGGCTACAATTCCGGAAGGTCCGGAAATGACCATCAAGGCCCGGGAAGTTCCCCTGGAGGAACTGACGAACCAGACTTCGCTGGTGATCAAAAAACGGGACTTCAGCGACAAGATTAAATCAGAATACCTGGAGAATGCGGAATACGAACTGCTGGAAGTCCTGGGACAGGGAGGAATGGGAGTAGTCTATACCGCCCGCCAGACTTCGATTGACCGCCAGGTTGCGGTCAAGATGCTCAAGGGCAAAACCGCCAAGAACAAAGACCAGCGGCATAAGTTCCTGGCCGAAGCGGTCGTCACCGGGGAACTGGATCACCCGAATATTGTTCCCATCTACGATGTGGGGAGCAACAACAGCGGTGCGCTCTTCTACTCGATGAAAAAGGTTGAAGGACGTCCCTGGCTGAAAACGATCCGCAAAAATTCCCTGGGCGAAAATCTGAACATTCTGATGAAGGTGGCCGATGCGGTCGCGTTTGCCCACTCGCGAAGCGTGGTCCACCGCGACCTGAAGCCGGAAAACGTGATGCTGGGTGAATTTGGCGAAGTGCTCGTAATGGACTGGGGGCTTGCCCAGTCGACGTCAGGCTTCCGGAAATCAGAGAGCATTATCACTACATCCAGCATGGGTGGGACCCCCGCCTATATGGCTCCGGAAATGGCAACCGGCCCCGTCGATAAGATCTCACCGCTGTCAGATATTTATCTGCTGGGGGCGATTCTGTATGAAATTCTGACAGGACGTCCGCCGCATACCGGCAAAACCGCCATGAAGTGTCTGATGGCGGCGGCCAAGAACGAAATCGTGCCGACCGAGAAAACGGGTGAGCTGGTTGACATCGCGATGAAGGCGATGGCCCTGAGACAGGAAGATCGCTACCAGAGTGTACAGGAACTTCAGCAGGCCATTCTGCAATATCAGTCGCACTCAGAGAGTATCTCACTGGCGACCCGCGCCGAAGAAGACCTGAAACAGGCCATCGATACCGAGAATTACGAAATGTTCTCTCGTGCCCTGTTCGGATTCCAGGAAGCCGTTTCCCTCTGGCCGGAAAACAAGACAGCCCGGGAAGGCGTCGAAAAGACAACCTTGTGTTATGCGAACACCGCTTATGCCAAGGGGGACTACGATCTCGCACTCTCCCTGTTGAAGGAAGAAGAAGCCGGACACGCCGATCTGATCGACACCATCCGCGAAGCCCAGACAGAACGCGATGCCCGTCAGCAGCGTCTGAAAACCGCCAAGCGGGTGTTCGTGGGCATGCTGACGACCGTGCTGGTCATCGTGACCGGTGCTTTCTTCTGGATTCGCGCTGAAGCGGAAAACGCGCGTCAGGCCGAAAAAGTGGCGGCAGAAGAACGTGACAATGCCTTGAAAGCAAAAGAAAAAGAAACGATCGCATTAACCCAGGCGATTGAGTCGGAAAAAGTCGCCATTGCACAAAAAATAGAGGCGGATAAAGCGCGAGAGAAAGAAGAAATTGCGCGTGAACAGGCGGTCAAGAACCGGGAAGTCGCTATCAAGGAACGCGACCGGGCTAATGTCGAGCGAATTAAAGCAGAACAGGCCAAAGAGAAGGAAGAGTACGAAGCCTATATTGCCCGTATCGGACTGGCGGCAGCCAAGATCGATGAGAATGCTTTCGAAAGTGCAACCGAACTGCTCAAGGGATGTCCCGAGCGGCTGCGGAACTGGGAATGGGGCCGACTGATGCATCTCTGTTCGCAGAGCAGTCGGACCTACGACGCCAAGGCGCCCGTAGACTCTTTGGCGTTGTCGCAGGACAATACACAGTATGTCACAGGGAGCCGCGACGGTTATGCCCGGCTCTGGGATCGTGCAACCGGTCAGATCCTGGCAACATTCGATCATAAAAATCACCCGGTGCTGGCAGCAGCCATCAGCCCGGATGGGACAATCCTGGCGACCGGCAGTGAAGACCCGAATGGCTATATCAAGCTCTGGGACCTGGAAACACATCTGCCGATCGCCCGCAAGTTTGAAGATCCGAGCCAGAGTGCACCATTCGACCGGGGACATACCGAAGGTATTCTGAGTATCAGCTTCTCCAAAGACGGCGAGCGTCTGCTGACCAGCTCGTATGATAAGACGGCCCGTTTGTGGGACGTCGATTCCGGTCAACAGATTCGGCGTTTCTGGGGACACAACTGGTGGGTCTGGGATGCGAATTTCTCGACTGATGAACGGCGGATTGTCACTGCCAGCCAGGACGGAACCGCCGTGATCTGGTCGGTCGAGACGGGAGAAAAAGGCGCTCCGTTCACCGGACACCAGGGGCCGATCTATTCCGCTCATTTTTCACCTGATCCGCAAAGCACGCATGTTGTGACCAGCGGCTATGATCGCCGGGTTCTGCTCTGGAAACCGGAAGACATTGTGCCCTTCGATTTCTCGAAAATCGTTTCTGGACAAAAAGTCAATGCGCCTCCCTACCTCGCATTCGAAGGTCACCAGGACAGCGTCCAGTCTGCCGAATTCTCGCAGGATGGTTCGATGATCATCTCTGCCAGCCATGACAACACGGTCAAACTCTGGGACGTGGAAACGGTGAAAGCCATTAAGACCTTCCGCGGACATGACAGCTGGGTCCAGGCGGCAACGTTACTGAACGATGGTAAGTGGATCCTTTCCGCGAGTCACGATGCGCATACGAAATTGTGGAACATCGCCGGTTATGCCGAGATCCGCACTCTGAAAGGGCGCGTTCTGGAGAAGCATGTCGATGCGGTTCTGGATGTCTCCTTCTCGAAAGATGGCAAGCATCTGGTTACTGCCAGCCGCGATAAAACGGCCATTTCCTGGGATGTCGCGACCGGCACACCGGAAAAAGAATTTACGGAAGGTCATGCATTCCTGGCTTCCAGCGCCGTCTTTCTGCCGGACCGGAAACGCCTGGCAACGGCCGCCGTGGATAACTCGGTTCGGATCTGGGATATTCAGACAGGAACCGAACACAAACGCTTCGAACACACGGGACGGAGTGCCGCCATTGATGTTTCGGCCGATTCCCGACTACTGCTGACCGGCAGTGATACAAAGACCGTGCGGATCTGGAACATTGAAACCGGTAAATTGATCCGGGAACTGCGCGGTCATAAATCAGAGGTCAGTGCCGTCGCTTTTTCCGATGACATGCGCTACTGTGCCAGTGGAGACGCCCGTGGACGCTGCATGCTGTGGGAAGTCGCCAGCGGGAAACTGCTACATCGCCTGGAAGCACATACGCGTCGGATTAATGGGCTGGCCTTCCTGCCGGACGGAAAAACGCTGTTGTCCGCCAGCGGTGACAATACCGTGGGTAACTGGGATATCACGACTGGGGAAGAGAATCAGCAAAAGATTCTGAAGCACCCCGATGCCATCATGTCGATGGATGTGTTTGACAACGGCACCAAAGCTGTCACCAGTTGTGCGGATGGACTGGTCCGGATCTGGAATTTATCAACGCCGGAAGTTGCGCAGACAATTCATCCTGCCAACGGGTTGATCAATTCCGTCAGCGTTTCCCATGATAACAAGCGGCTGTTGACTGCCAATGTGCAGCAGCGGGTGATTCAAGTCTGGGCTCTGGACACCGGAAAAGAACTGCAGGTTCCCGGCAATAACGGACACTTGCAACCATTCCTGGATTTCAAAACCCGGGGCGGCATGCTCTGGACGGCAGTCTTCTCTCCCTATCATGATTCCATTCTGACGGTCGGCGGTCGTGATGCCCGGCTCTGGAATGGGGTAACCGCCCAGCAATTGATGGCCTTCCACCCGCACGGCGTGGTCGCCTCAGCTTCGTTTTCTCCGGACGGTAAATGGCTGGTGACCGGCAGCTGGGATAATTCTGCCAAGATCTGGAGTACCGAAACCGGACAGGCAGAAAAGAAACTGGAACAGAAACATACGGGCTATGTAAATACGGTACGCTACTCTCCCCAGGGGAATCGGATTGTGACCGCCAGCGATGACGGGACTTCAAAAATCTGGGATGCACAATCGGGCGAGATGCTGCTAAGCCTCGATCAACCCGACACGCACGTGAAGAGCGCCGTCTTCTCTCCCGACGGAAAGAAAGTTGTGACCGCCTCCGATGACAAAACCCTGGTGATGTGGGATGCTCAGACAGGCAAGAAACTGTCCACCTTCAAGGGACACGACTGGCCTGTTCTGGAAGTCGCATTTTCACACGATGGCACGCGGCTGATCTCCGGTTCCGAAGATAATACGGCGATTATCTGGGATATCGCGACTAAGGAGAAAAAGGTACTGGCCGGGCATACGGCGTCGGTGGAATCTGTCGTCTTTTCACCGGATGATACGCGAGCCTTCACGGCCAGCGACGATGGTACCGCCAAACTGTGGGATACGAAATCGGGTAAGGAAATTCTGACGTTGAGCAGCCACTCACAGGGTGTGACCTCGGTCGATTTTTCTCCCGATGGACGTTTCGTCGCAACAGGCAGCCAGGACGGACAGGCTATATTGTGGCTGACCGTCGACTGGAAAGACAAAGCGGTCGCCCGCGTCGTCAGCCGCGCCCCTTAAAAGTGGAAGTGCCCGTGTACGCCATAGTGCGGGCGAACATATCGTGGACGCGGACGGGGTCGAACGTAGACCACCGAAGGTGATGTCACAACCGCCCGTTCCCGGACAATGACTGGCTCGGCAGTGGTACTGACGTAGTTGTGTTGCTGCATGTACTCGATCAGCTGGTCACTGAGTCCCTGCTGTTTGAGCATGATCAGCGTCTGGGGACTGAGGTCGAAGGCACCGCCGCGACTGCGAATGGCGCCCATGATGACGGAATCGCTGACGCCGCTGTGGGCCATCTGAATGACGTCGCTGTTGCTGATCGCCCCACGTGCCATGCGTTCGTGATTCGCCTGGGCGATGGCGACATCGCGTTCTTCCCGGGCATCTTCAGCGTTGCCGATCAAACCGCCGGCGAGTCCACCGGTGGCGGCACCGATCAGGGCCCCTGCTCCGGCATCGCCGGAATTACTGCCAATAATCGCACCGGCCAGAGCACCGATGCCCGCGCCACTGGCCATGCCGGCTTCCGTATGGTTTCTGGCAGCGCAGCCTGTCTGAACTAACAGACCTGCGAAAATAAGAGTGATACCAGCCCGATACGATAACGCGTTCATTGATGTGAATCCTTCCACACAACACTTGCAGTTTTTACAACCCCTGAACAGATTCTCCACGCTGACGGGCAATCATCGTCCCCTCAGTTAATATATCGGGATCGCAGGCTTCCATTATCAGATTTTCTGGGGGTTGCCTAGATGAATTTCTCAATAGTAAACTGCCAGGTGCAAGTTTATGATTTGCGGTGTGCCTAAGATGTTATTTACAGGGCTTTTAACAGGCTGCAGAAAAGTCACGAAATAGACACTTCACAAAATGACACACCCGGGCGAACAATAGGTTCAATTCACGGGCACATCAGCGAACCGCCCGCTGACGACATTGATATTCCCCTGCACACAGGAAAGCATTGGACGCATGCACTCAACCGATTCTGACCCCGTCACCATGGTTGTGACGGCCCACCCTGCCCCCGGAAATCAAAAGGAATGGGAGCAGACACTGACGAATACCATACAGGCCTCGCTGAAATTTCCCGGTCACCTGGGAACGACGGTCCTCAAACAGGAATCTCGCTCCCGGCCCACCTACCAGATCGTGTTGAGGTTCGATCGGTTGGAGAATCTCGAACGCTGGAAGAATTCACCCGAACGGGAGCACTGGATCTCTCGCCTGCATGCCCTTGAGCACCGTCCTCCGGTGATCACTCACAACACGGGGCTGGAAACCTGGTTTGAATTTTCACACCAGGACGAGCACCACCCGCATCCGCCTAAATACAAGATGGCCATCATTATCTGGATCGCCGTCTACGTGAGTATCATACCGATCATCAACCTGATTCGTCCTTTTACCAGCGAGCTGCATTTCCTGATCGGAAGCGCGATCACCACCTCGATTACAGTTCCGCTGATGACCTGGGTAATGATCCCGCTGCTGAGCTGGCTGCTCCAGAACTGGCTCTATCCGAAACCGAACAATTCCTGACGGCTACTTCGTGGTAGACGAAGCGGGCTTCCAGTCGTAAACGCCGCGCTGTTCGACCGGGGGCAGATGCTCTTCCAGGATGAAATGCGGACGCGAATGCGAATTGACATAGACGGCGATATCCAGGGCTTCCTGCTCGGTCAGATCGGTTTCCCCCGGCGGCATGGCCACTTTGAGCCAGGCTGCCAGCTTATCGTTTCTGCTCAGTCCCGCGCCGTCGTTATAAGAATCTTTGCCCCACACTGGTGGTCCTTCGGATGTTCCCGCGCCTGATGCGTCGTGACAGTCGGCACAGCGTGCTGCGTAGAGTTTCGCGCCCCGTCGTTCTTCTGCCAGTTCCGCCTGCAGACTGAGGGGTTGCACATGACGAGGGCCCAGTGGTTTCTGGTGATTCATTTTGATCTCAGCGCCCGAGGAGAGCCAGGTGATATACGCGGTAATCGCCACTGATACTTTGCTGCCGAGGGGAGGACGAATTCCGTTCTGGCTGCGCATGAAACAGTTCAGCACTCGATCTTCCAGCGTGATCACCCGTTTTTCGCGGGGAGACCAGGCCGGGTAAGCGGAAGCCACTCCCAGAAAACTGGCGGCTTGCGGATTGGTGCCGTTCTCCAGATGACAGGAAGTGCAGTCGAGCTTATTGCCGATATACTGTTTAGAAAGTGGATGCTCGTGAGTGCGTGCGACGATTTCTTCCCCCAGCTTGACGATGGCACCGAGTTCGCCGGGAGGATATGCCTCCGGGATGAGCGATTTCTGTGGTTCCTCAGAAGTCTCCCGTGCAGACAGTGTCGTCAACACAATTAACAGGGCCAGTCCAGTAACCGGTAGCGTCAGCCAGCGTCGTTGCATCGTCTTCTTTCCAAATTCGGTCATCTCTTACAGGGAGCAGCAGGCGCGTATCTCCCCCGCTCTGCGCGTACGTCTGGGATTATACGCACAGAAAGACCGGCAGTGGTGATTTTCTTCCGCTTTTTATTTCAGAGGGACATAGGCATAGCCGTCTGCCTGCAGATTCACCAGAGACGTGAGTGCGGAGACCGCGACATCCGTGAACACAACCACCTGGTCCGGCTGCCCCCCTTTACCGACGAGTGACTGACCACAGACGTAGATCTCGACACCGGCTTCATGCAGTTCGTGCAGGCAATCCAGGTTCGGATTACTTTTCGTATCGAAGCGTTCCGCGTAGGCATCATCATTTAAGGCACAGAGCGTGGCGTCGCCATGCAGGACGACCGCGATTTTTGCTGCCGCAGGATCCTTCCCGGCTCCCTCGTAAATATTCACAAAGCGGGCCACTTTTTCGATGGAGGGGTTCAGCTTGTCAGCAGGGCCTCCCTTGGTCAGGTCGACACAGATTTTACTCTGATCCCGTGGCTGCTGAGCTGCGCCTGGCAACTGGACGACCTTGCCATATTCCTTGATACGGGGATGATGGTATTCCAGTGGTGCAGGATCTTTGGCTGACGTAGAGACCGGGTGGTTCTTCATTGCCTCGGGGAATCCCCGTTTGACGAATTCCGAAACGGTCTTCGCATGCTGTTGAATAAGCTTCACAACGTAGGGGTTCTCTGAAGTCTCAATCACCCGCACACCTTTGGGTGTGTTTTCGGTGACCATTTTGATCTGTCTGGCATGCTTGAAGAGTTCGGCGAACAGGGGATCCCGCATCCGAATGGGCTGCTGTTTTTCAACCCGCTCTTTCATCCAGTAGACGTGTTCCCGGATTTTCGCCGCGACCTGTGGATCGTCTGATTCGGTCAGCGTCTTGACGCCATTGGGAAGTAGTTGCACATCGCGACGAATCTTCTGATGATTCGTTAAGAGGTAACGGAAGTCGGCATGATCCCGGTCATGTGCCTGCGAATGACCATTTCCTTGACCCTGACCGACTCCCGCATGACCTCGTCCATGTCCCTGCCCCCGTCCGGGACCTTTGCCACGTCCAGGTCCCCGCTGTGCGAGTGCGGTTCCGGCAATGGCACAGACCAGCAGTAAGGCAACAGAATTCCGTAGATAGTTTGACTTGTTCACTTTGACGCCCTTTCCTGATTTTATTCACAGAGATTTACGCAGTCCCGTCGTGTGGTTACGCCCGTCCCTTGAGCATGCCTTTCCAGTACAGCACGGGAAGAAAATATTTTTTCAAAACCCACATGCTCCAGCGTTCCTTCGACTGATCGAAGAGAAAGGTTTCATGGGGATGTTTGTCGTAGTCGAATTCCGCCAGCACAAGTTTGCCATACCCGGTCACCAGCGGACAGGATGTATATCCATCGTACTTCGCCGTCAGCGTTTTGCCGGCGATGGCCGCTTTCAGATTCTTGACGGCCACCGGTGCCTGTTTACGGATGGCGGCTGCGGTTTTGGAAGTCGGCAGATTACTGCTGTCCCCGAGGGCAAACACATTCGGATAACGGACATGCTGTAGCGAGTACTTATCGACATCCACCCAGCCCTTTTCGTCAGCGAGGGGGCTCCGGGCGATGAACTCAGGTGGCCCCATGGGAGGCGTCACGTGAATCATGTCGTAAGCAATTGTGGTTTCAACACCAGTCTCCGTATGCTGGAAGATCGCTTCTTTCGTCTCTGCACTGATGGCGACCAGTTTCTGGTTGAAACGGGTATCGATGTTTTTGCGCTCGATCACTTTATCCAGTGTTTTCCGATATTTTTCGACCGCAAAGATCGAACTGCTGCCGGAAGCGAAGATGATCTGCGTTTTATCGCGTACTCCTGATTTACGGAAATAGTCATCCGCGAGATAACAGATCTTCTGCGGTGCGCCACCACACTTGATGCCGGTTTCGGGCTGTGTGAAAATCGCCTTCCCCCCTTTGAAGTCGCGGATATTTTCCCAGGTACTGCCTACCGACTCGAACGAGTAGTTGCTGCAGACGCCCTCTTTACCAAGCGCGTCTTTGAGACCAGTGATGGCATCCCACTTGATACCGATGCCTGCACTGACCACCAGGAAATCGTATTCAATCGTCTGTCCATCGCGGGTTTTCAGGCGGTTTCGCTCTGGTTCGAATGAAACGACGGCGTCTTTAATCCATTTCGCTTTGGGGGGAATCACGGAGGCTTCGGTGCGTCGCGTGCTTTCCTTGCGAAAGGTTCCGCCACCGACCAGGGTCCAGGCCGGCTGATAATAATGATTCTCCGACGGGTCAATAATGGCCACGTCATAATCACTCAGCCAGCCTTTGGTCAATTTCGCGGCAACCGTAATGCCCGCACTGCCGCCGCCGACAATCACAACCTGGTGATGCACGACTTTCTCGGAAGGTGGCTGCACCAGTGTCTGATTCTCTGTTTCTGCAATCACATCGGAAATCATATGCTTATTCTCCCTGTTCTGGATGTCGGGATACCGCTTGCGGCTCTCGACCGTCAGTGGTTTCGCTTTTTACAGGCTGAAGACAAGGCTGGGGGTTCAGTTCACACAGCCCACTCAGACAGGTCTGCATTCCCAGTCGGGGCAGGATCCAGAGATTCAAGATGAACCAGAGGGCCAGCACCACGAGTAAAACGACGAGGTCAGTCATGATTTTTTCTCCAGTGAACAGGATGCAGCAGAACTTGTAGCACAACTGATGGGGCCGGAGCTGCCGGTAGTGGGCAGTCCCGCGGTTTCCCATGCCTGGTAGCCACCAGCCAGGTTGATGACGTCAATACCAGCCGCCTGCAATAGACTGGCCGCAATTGCAGAGCGAGCCCCACTACGGCATTGCACGACCACTGGCTGATGGCATTCCAGGGTAGATATCATGTCAGGAAAATGTCCGAGGAATCGGTGTTCGGCCTGAGGAACATGCCCCTGGTTCCATTCCGAGTCGGCACGGACATCGAACAGCGTTACCGCCCCAGACTCGATCTGGGGCGCCAGTTCGGCTGGCGCTTTCACGGGATAGTGTTCCGTCGCCCGACCGGACTGAATCTCTCCACTCCGTTCGAACCAGCCGGAGACGCGATCGATGCCGATCTTGTGTAATACGCGATAGGCTTCCGGCAGGTCGGCAGCGTCTGCGATCAGGTAGACCGGCTGATCGTAGTCAACGAGCCAGCCCGCCCAGGCTGCCAGCATCGACAGCGGAATATTGATTGTGCCCGGCACATGTGCTGTCGCGAATTCACTGGAAGGAGACAGGTCGATCACCGTGGCAGAGGAACTGACCAGCGACTCCTGTAATGCCGGGAGCGGTTTGGGCAGCGTGACCTTGCCGAGCACCAGCGGTCCTTCTTTATTAACGCGTTTCATCACCGCAAAGTAGCGGGGCGCTTCGGGCTGATCGGACAGGATGTAGTTCACGAATTCGGTTTCGTCTGCATACTGCAGGGCCGGATTGAATCGTTTTTCATAACCAACGGTGGAAGACGGAATCGCTCCGAGTCCCTTGCCGCAGGCACTGCCCGCACCATGGGCCGGCCAGACCTGCAGATAGTCGGGTAATTCTTTAAAACGCTGGGCCGAATGATAGAGCTGCTTCGCACCAACTTCGGCACTTCCCTGAACGCCGGCGGCAGCTTCCAGCAGGTCCGGACGTCCAATCGAACCAACGAACACGAAATCGCCCGTGAAGATTCCCATCGGCTCATTGGCACCGCCGCCCTGATCGGTTAACAGGAAGGAGATACTTTCCGGTGTATGACCGGGAGTGTGCAGGACGTCAAAACGAATATTCCCGACCTGGAAAGTATCTCCTTCTTTCAACAACTGTGCCTCGTACTGATCCGCAAATTCGTACTTCCATTCTGCAGGACCTGCATCGGAAACGTACAACTTCGCTCCCACGCGTTCTGCCAGTTCCCGCGCACCGGATACGTAATCAGCGTGGATATGGGTTTCAGCCACTCCGGTGAGTTTGACACCTTCACGCTGTGCCATCTCGAGGTATTGTTCGATGTCGCGTCCCGGATCGACCACGACTGCTTCTTTGGTTTTCTGACAGCCCACCAGATACGATGCATGGGCCAGTTTCTGATCGTAAAAGTATTTCAATAACATCACTCATCTCCCTGATGCTGAAAGGTGGAAATTCTGTGGTGAGAAGGCAGCAGCGCATAGTTGTTGCCAGTTGTGATGCGCGCCTGCCGAGCGGCTGCAGGAACCAGTTTGCTTCCTTCATGGACGATGACGAACCCGCCGAGCAGAATCAGAAATCCTGCAAAGACGGTCTTCAAGACATGTTGATTCAGGTGGGCATTTAATTTGTGGCCCACGACACTGCCGACAATGCCGATTAAAGTGAAGACGAGAATTGTCTGCCAGTTGACGGACATCTGGTGTGAGACCAGAAAGTGTTCGTACTTGACGAAGCCGACGGTGGCGTTAATCACGATAATGACCAGGCTCGTACCGATCGCTTTTCGCATGGGCAATTTGCCCAGAATGACCAGTGCGGGAACAATCAGAAAGCCCCCCCCCACTCCTACGAAGCCGGTCAGCATTCCGACGCCGATTCCTTCCGCCGCCATTTTCCAGCGGGGTGACTGCTGCGCTGAGGGCGCAAGAGATTCGTGGGCGCCCTCGGGTCCGCGCGCTCTGCGAAACATCACGAAGGCGGCAGCCAGCAGGATGGTGCCAAAGACTACCAGCTGCAACGCCTCCGTGGCCAGACCTCCCAGCCAGGCCCCTGCCAGTGTTCCCAACATGCCGGGAAGTCCGAAGAAGACCACACTGCGCCAGTCGATTAATTTCGAACTGGCATAAGGGATTGCAGCGGCGATGGAGACCATCCCCACAATCGCCATGGATTCGGCGATGGATTCCTTGGTACCATGCCCCACGAGATAGACTAAAATGGGCACCGTAATCGCCGACCCGCCCGACCCGAGCAGACCCAGAGTCAGGCCAATCAGCAGTGAACCAATCAGAATGTATGCCATGATGCTCTCCCAGCAGATTCCATGCAGACTGGCCTGCGGGAGATTCATTCCCTGATTCAAACAGCGGCCAGTCCGATGAATCACATACGCATTATATCGGAACATCGCGACATATCAATATAGTTATTCTGGAATAGCGATATTTAGCGAGCTAATATTTCCTGAGCCACCGGAATATTCAGCCGATCGAGATGGGAGAGACTTTTACAGTTGGCAGTGGAGCGGAAGCAGAGTCCCTAAAGTACTAATAAATAGACACTTATGGTCCACGGTCTGGTTTTCGTTCCCTATCGCAGTGGCCTGTTACCCGAGGCACACATTCAAAGAAGCCCGGCTGTAACAGACAAATAGACCGAACTGGACACTTACCGAGGTCTGTTTCTCGAGAGAAACTGTTGGAACGATTCGAGCGGCGTGGTATAGTGGAGCTTTCCTTCCTGATGCCCTAAGTCGTTTCACCACAACAAGACAGGTATTCCATGGCACTCCGACGGTCCCCCCTGCTCTTTCTACTGTTCTGGCTGAGTCTCGTCTCGTCCGATCTGGCTGCGCAGGACCGTACCCTCGACTTTAAAACCGACATCGCCCCGCTGTTCGCCGACCACTGTGTGCGCTGCCATTCACCCGATAATACCAAAGGGGGCGTATCACTGGCCGGCGTTCAGGATCTGCTGGACAACGGGTATCTGACTCCGAGAAAGCCGGACGAGAGCTATCTGCTGGAACTGGTCACCTCCCAGGAGGGGAAGCCGCCGGCCATGCCTCAGGAAGCGTCCCCGCTGTCAGACAAGCAGGTCGCGCTGCTCACCCGCTGGATACGCGAAGGCGCGGTCTGGCCCAAAGACGTGGTGGTCAAACAGAAATCCAAGGCCGATACCAGCTGGTGGTCTCTGCAGCCTTTGAAAGAAGATTTTGCTGCGATCAAGCCGGCTTCTGCTGAACAGGGACTGACCATCGATGATTTCATCCGTCAGAAACTGGCTGCAGAACAGCTGACATTGAGCCCTGCTGCAGATCGCCGCACACTGATCCGCCGTCTGGCCTTTGACCTGCATGGGCTTCCTCCGGATCCGGCCGCAGTGGATGCGTTTGTGAATGATCCCGATCCACGGGCCTACGAAAAGCTGGTTGACCGCATGCTGGCTTCGCCCCGGTATGGGGAACGCATGGCACAGCACTGGCTCGACCTGGCACATTATGCGGACACGCATGGCTTTGAGCGGGATAAACGCCGCGACAATGCCTGGCGTTACAGGGATTATGTGATAGCTGCCTTTAATGCGGACAAACCGTATGCCCGTTTTCTGCAGGAACAGATCGCCGGGGATGTCCTCTGGCCGGATGACGAACAGGCCATCATCGCCACCGGCTTCCTGGCCGCGGGACCATGGGACTTTGTGGGGCAGGTTGAAACCAAAAGCGATGTTCTGCGTCGCTCCGCCCGTTCGCTGGACCTGGATGATATGGCGACGCAGGTCATGACGGCCTGCATGGGCATCACCATCAACTGTGCCCGCTGTCATGATCACAAGCTGGATCCGATCACACAGAAAGAGTATTACCAGTTGCGGGCGGTCTTCGCGGGTGTCAAACGAGCCGAACGCGTCGTCAGCCAATCCGCAATCAAGGAATATGAGAGCAGAAAACAGGAGCTGACAGCTCAGCTCAACGACATTGATTACCGGATCAGCAAACTGGAAGGGACCGGGCTGGATCTGGCAGACATCGTCGGTGGAGGCAACGGTCTGGGGACGGGAGCCTTTCGCCAGGGGATCGACGCCCGCACCGCGAAGGTTCAGACCCGCGACTTCGGTGCATTAGGCAATGTGCAGACCAACCGGTTTGTCGCATCAGCGTTCAACTTCGTCGACGGCGTCTTCATCCCCGACGGGCAGGCAGGGAACGCGAATATCATTGTGAGTTCTACCGGAACCACGATTACGGGGCTCCCCCAGACCTCCGGTAAAGCGTGGGACATGATCCGCAACGGCCCGGTCGCCAGCCAACATTCTCCCGAATTGGACGGAATCGACTTTACCGCAGCGGGACACAGCCTGCTGGGCCTGCATGCGAATTCCGGGATTACGTTTGACCTGCAGAAAATTCGCCAGTCCACACAACTGGCTGAGCTGAAATTCACAGCGAAACTGGGTTACTTTGGTGCCAGCGGTCCGTTTCAGGCGGATGTGCGGGTTTTTGTGGATGGGGAAGAAGTTGCGAAGTATACGCAACTCAAACGGGAAGCAGGCCTGCAGCAGCTTGACATCGACCTGCCCTCGTCAGCCCGTTTCCTGACACTGATCGCAACCGATGGCGGCAACGGCTACAGCCATGATCAGGTCGGTTTTGGCGATCCCCGTCTGGTCTCAGCGACACCCCGCAAAATGGAACCGGCAGAGAAACAGGAACTGGCACAACTGAATGCTCAGCGGAAGCAGGTGGCATCCCGTTTGAAGTCACTGGGTTCCCCGCCCCGGTTCTACGGCGTCGTCAAGAATGAGAAAATGCCGGAAGTGCATCTGCTGGTGCGTGGAAATCCTGAAGCACCTGCTGAAGAAGTACTGGCTCCTGCTGCCCTCGCTTCACTACAGATGCTGGAGCCTGAACTGGGATCAACCAAGAGCAGTCAAGGCGAACGCCGTGCCGCACTGGCGGAGTGGATTACGCATCCCGACAATCCCCTGACTAAGCGGGTGATCGTAAATCGACTCTGGCTCTGGCACTTTGGTCAGAGCATTGTGAAAACGCCGAGTGACTTCGGTTATGGCGGGGGACGTCCTTCCCATCCGGAACTGCTCGACTGGCTGGCAGGCGAACTGCAGCGGCAGAACGGTTCATTAAAAGCGATGCAACGACTGATTCTGTTGAGCGACACTTATCGACAGCAGTCGCGGGCGGAAGCCGATCAGCGTGGCTACAAAGTGGATGCAGACAACCGTCTGCTCTGGCACCAGAATCCGCGACGCAGAGAAGCCGAAGCGATTCGCGATGCGGTACTGTTTGTGAGTGGTAAACTGAATCCGCAACGGGGCGGCCCCGGATTTGAAGATTTTCAATACCAGGACGCTTATGCACCGATCTACACGTATGTGACTGCGGACAAACCTGAATTGTGGCGACGCAGTATCTACCGTTATCGTGTGCGGACGACTCCCAACCGGTTTCTAACCACACTCGACTGCCCCGATCCCGCAAACCTCACGGCCCGCAGATTGACAACGACCACGCCGCTGCAGTCACTGGCGTTGTATAACAATGATTTCATGTTAAGACAGGCCCGCTATTTCGCCGTACGGATCAAAGAGGAAGTGGGTTCCCAAACCGACGCTCAGGTCCAACGGGCCTTCCAGCTGGCACTGGGGCGAAAGCCGACCACGCAGGAAGCCGGGCTGGCCAGTGATTTCGTTACCCAACAGGACCTGTTTGCCCTCTGTCGCTCCCTCTTGAATTCGAATGAGTTTGTCTATGTCGATTAAACTTCAAATGCAGCAGTCGCTGCCGCAGCAGCCAGAAGTGCCCTCAGCGGCGCCACTGTTCTCGCGTCGTCAGTTTCTGCAGACGGCAGGGGGCGGCTTCAGTGGCATGGCCTTAATGGCGATGCTGGCCGGTGAAACGAAGGCTGAACCGCACTATCCTGCCAAGGCGAAACGCGTGATTCAGATTTTCTGTCCGGGTGGAATGAGCCATGTCGACACCTTCGATTTTAAACCGGCATTAGAGAAACGGGCGGGACAGCCCTTTGACCCGGACGGCAAGCTGCAGTTCTTCGCGTCGAAACCGGGCAACTGTCAGCCTGGTTACTGGAAGTTCAAACGGCATGGGGAATCGGGCCTCTGGATGAGTGATCTGTTTCCCAAGCTGGCGAACTGCATTGACGACATGTCGTTCATTTATTCGATGCACAGTAAAACGGCCCTGCATGGCCCCGCCTGTTTCATGATGAATACGGGATTCACGCTGCCCGGCTTTCCCAGCATGGGAGCCTGGGTGACTTACGGTCTGGGGAGCGAAGCGGAGGATCTGCCCGCATTCGTCGTACTGCCCGATCCACGGGGACTGCCTCCCGGTGGCATCATCAACTGGGGCGCCGGATTTCTGCCCGCGGTGCATCAGGCGACGACACTCGATACATCTAATCCCCGGCAGCCCATTGCCGACCTCTTTCCACCGGATGAGTTCGCAGCGCAGACCAAACAGAGCGAACAGCCGGGACTCGACTTCCTCCAGAAACTGAATCGCCTGCATCAGCAACCCCGTTCCGGTAACAGCGAACTGGATGCGCGAATCAAGGCGTATGAGATGGCAGCCCGCCTGCAGTTAAGTGCACCGGAGGTGACCGACCTCGCCTCTGAGACGACCGCGACCCGCGACCTGTATGATGTCGATCATCCCGAAATCGGTCCCTTTGGACGACAGTGTCTGCTGGCGCGGAGACTGGCAGAACGGGGCGTGCGGTTCGTGCAGATTTATTGCGGTGCGGAGAACACGACAGCCAAAAAGATTCGTCCGAACTGGGACAGCCACGAAGACCTGGTCCGCGACCACGGATACTGGGGGGCTGTGCTCGATACCGGAGCCGCCGCTTTACTGCAGGATCTGAAGCAGCGGGGCATGCTGGACGATACGCTCGTCATCTGTACGACCGAGTTTGGTCGACAACCGGCAGGTCAGGGGAAACAGAGTAAGGGTCGTGACCATAACGCGGGTGCCTTTACGTCCTGGCTGGCGGGCGGGGGCATCAAAGGGGGCGTCGGCTATGGGGCCACCGATGAGCTGGGCTTCAAAGCGGTCGAATCGCCGGCTTACAGTTACGATCTGCACGCCACGGCTCTGCATCTGTTGGGGATCGATCATACAAAACTGACGTTTTATCATAACGGAATCGAACGCCGTCTGACCGACGTGCATGGTCACGTCATTCAGGAACTGCTGTCCTGATGTATTTTTGTCTTGAATGACCTGCTGTCTTACAGTAGAATCTAAATATAGTTAAGTAAATCGCCGCGCTTACCAGAAACCTCACTCCCACCTGCCTGCATCAATATGAATTTCAAGCGATGTGCTCTACTCCTGTTTCTGCTACTGCTGAGCTCATTTTCTGCACAAACCGGCTCCGCTGAGGAGAAAAAAACGCCCGTTTTCGAATCGGACATTCAGCCCATTTTTTCCGCCAAGTGCGGTAAATGTCACTGGGATAAGGTCCGTAAGGGGGGCCTGGATCTCTCCCGCATCGAAGGTCTGCATAAAGGGGGCGAATCGGGTGAATCATCGCTGGCGGAAACTGTCGATGAGAGCATGTTGTGGATCATGATCGATGGAGGCGGCATGCCTCCCGATGACTCACCGCAGTTGACTGAAGACGAGCTGGCGCTGATCCGCAAATGGCTCGAAACGGGAGCCCAGGCAGAAAAGCCGATTCAACTGGAAGAAGAAAAGCTCAACCAGCACGATGTGCTGCCGATTGTCTTACTGCGTTGTACCGCCTGTCATGGCGCGGCACTTAAACGGGGCGGTCTCGATCTGCGCACGCCGGCGAGCATGCGGAAAGGGGGCGAACATGGTCCCGCTTTTGTCGCAGGCAAGCCGGAAGAGAGTCTGATGATTAAGCGGATTGAAAGCCAGGCCTGTCCGCCGCGTGAGCTGCTGCTCAAGTTCTTTGTCCGCCGACCGCCGGAATCAGAAGTCGAGAAACTGAAGAACTGGATTGCCGCTGGTGCTCCGGTGGCCGATATCGCGCCCGACGTCGCCACCACGGGGCCGGATCCCCTGGTGACTGCAGAAGATCGTGAGCACTGGGCCTTTCAACCGCCCAAAGCACCCGAAAACGTGAAGTCCATCGATGAATTAATCCAGAAACAACTCAAGGCACACGAACTGGATTTTTCCCCGGAAGCGGACCGCGACACATTGATTCGACGAGCCTATGTCGATCTGATCGGCATGCCCCCTCCCGTTGAAGAATGGAAGTACTGGCGAACCAGCGACGATCCGCACTGGTATCAGACGATGATCGATCAGTTGCTGGCCTCACCCCACTATGGAGAACGCTGGGGACGTTACTGGCTGGATGTCGCCGGCTATGCTGATTCTGAAGGGGGTGTCTCCTCGGATCCACTGCGGGCCGTTGCCTGGAAGTACCGCGATTACGTCATCGACGCCTTTAATAAAGACAAACCATACGATCGCTTCCTGCTGGAACAGATTGCCGGCGATGAACTGATCGATGTGCAGCAAGCGCCCGAAGTTACCCAGGAAATGGTCGACAACCTGGTCGCGACCGGATTCCTGCGCATGGGCATCGACCAGACCGGTTCCCGCACGATGAACTTCGTCCCGGAACGACTGGGAGTCATCGACGACGCAATTAACGTCATGGGCTCAGGTGTCATGGGGCTGACCATGGAATGTGCCCGCTGTCATTCGCACAAGTATGATCCGATTCCCCACCGTGATTATTACCGGTTCAAAGCGGTCTTCCAGGGAGCACTGGATGAATACGACTGGCTTACATTCAAGAATCGTTCGCTGGAGTTGGGCACCCCGGAACAGAAACAACGGGTCAAACAGACCAATCCGGTCCTCAACAAAGAGCTGAAGCAGCTCGCTGCCCAGCGCAGAAAGGCAGAAGCAGATCTGCAGCTGGAACTGCTCAAGCAGCATTATCCGGAGCAGAGTGAAGAGGATCGCCAGAAAACGCTGCGGGCCCTGAAAATCGCCGATAACAACCGGACGCAGGAACAGCGAATCCTGGTCGAAAAGTTGAGAACCGCCGAGCTTATGCCGGAGACGGCCTGGAATGACGCGGTGCAGGCAGCCAAACAGCGACTGAAGGAGACCGATCAGGAGACAGCACGCGTGCAGGCGAAGATGGAACCGCCTTTGACGATTCGTGCACTCTGGGATCGCGGACGTCCTTCCCCCACGTATATCCTGCGACGCGGAGAACACGCGCAACCGGGTGAACTGGTTGGTCCGGGGGCACCTGCAGTGTTGGATCCGCCGGGAACGCCGTTCGTCGTCAAACCTCCCTTCCCCGAGGGCACTCCGAAAACCGGTCGCCGTCTGGCGCTGGCCCGCTGGTTGACGCGGGACGATCATCCACTGACCGCGCGGGTCATGGTAAACCGCGTCTGGTATCACCATTTTGGAACCGGCCTGGTCAAATCGCTGGAGAATTTTGGCGTCAAAGGGGAACGACCCTCGCATCCCGAACTGCTGGACTGGCTGGCTGTCCGCTTCGTCGAAGAGGGCTGGAGCATCAAAGAACTGCACCGTCTGATTATGAACTCCCGAACCTATCGCCAGTCGAGTCAGATCAGTGACGCGATCCAGAAACACGATCCGCAGAATCGCCTCTTGTCACATTTCCCGCTGCGGCGGATGAATGCAGAGGCACTCCGCGATTCCCTGCTGTTTATCTCCGGTAAACTGGATGACAATGCCGGCGGTCCCCCCGATTCGGTCAGCGTCGATCAGAATGGTCTGGTGAGCGCAAATGCAACCGCCGAGGGGGGCTGGAGACGCAGTATCTATCTGCAATACCGACGAACGCAGATTCCGACGATGCTGGACACCTTCGATTATCCCGAAATGGGGCCCAACTGTGTCACGCGGAGTATTTCTACTGTCTCACCCCAGTCACTGATGCTGATGAACAATGAACGGGTCCGCGACCTGGCGGTGGCCTTTGCGGACCGGGTTCAGCAGACGCTGGCAAAGCAGAACCAGGACTCCCCTGCAGCCCGCGTTGAGCTGGTTTACGAAATGGCTCTCTGTCGTCCCCCCAGTGAAACCGAACGCAAACTGGGGGTAGAGACTCTCAAGGAACTGGAGACCAGCTGGAACGAAAATTCCCAGGCGGCCCTGGAGACGTATTGCCATACGATCCTGAATTCCGCTGCATTCCTTTATGTTGATTAGTACGATGAAGCATTCTTCCGAACCACTGCAGACACGTCGTGACTTTTTTGCCCGGACCAGCGATGGCATCATGGGCGCAGCGCTGACGCACCTGTTCTGCCAGGACTTTTTTGGCGGAACCCAGGCACTCGCATCCGAGTCAGAACACGCGCCACAACAGTACAACCTGAAACCCAAGGAACCACACCATCCGCCCAAAGCGACATCGGTGATCCACCTGTTTATGAACGGGGGGCCGAGCCAGATGGATCTGTTCGATCCCAAGCCGGTGCTGGACAAGATGGATGGCAAACCCTATCCGGGAAACATCGAAGACCTGGGGAACTCGAACACGAGCAGCATCGGGGAAATGCTGGGTGGACAATACAAGTTCGCCCGTCACGGGGAATCGGGAATGTGGATGGCCGACGTCCTGCCGGAAACTGCGAAGCTGACCGACGAACTCTGTCTGATCAATTCGATGTGGACCGACCACCCCAACCACGACAATGCCCTGTATAAAATTCACAGCGGGCGGCTGTTCATGGGCTATCCCACGTTTGGCTCGTGGACCGTCTACGGCCTGGGCACCGAAAATCAGAATCTGCCCGCATACGTCGTGCTGACAGATCCCCTGGGGGCTCCCAAGAACGGTACCCGCAACTGGTCAGCCGGCTTTCTGCCTCCGACTTACCAGGGAACGCGGCTGCGTCCGACCGGTTCGCCTATCCTGAACCTGAAACCGCAGTACGAGCAGCCTTCCGCGGTGACCGAGTCTGCGCAGAAACTGCTGAACCAGCTGGATGAGATTCATCGTAAAGAGCGTCCCTATAATCCACTGCTGGATGCCCGTATCGAATCCTACAGCCTGGCGGCACGGATGCAGATGTCGGCTACCGAAGCCCTGGACCTTTCCAAGGAAACGAAACCGACACTGGAACAGTATGGTATCGGCGAGAAAGCGACCGACTCGTATGGGCGTCGCTGTCTGCTGGCCCGCCGTCTGGTGGAACGGGGTGTGCGGTTTGTACAGATCTTCCTGGAAGAACAACCGTGGGACAGTCACGCCGACCTGAATGCCAACCATCGGCTGATGTGCGAACGCACGGACAAACCAGTAGCCGGACTGCTGCGTGACCTGAAACAGCGGGGACTGCTCGATAACACACTGGTCATCTGGGGCGGTGAATTCGGACGGACGCCGACCACCCAGAAATCATCGAACGGTTATTCGGGCCGCGATCACAACATGCAGGCTTTCACTTCCTGGATGGCCGGCGGTGGCGTGAAAGGGGGCACGACCTACGGCGTCACCGATGATTTCGGACACAGCGTCGTCGAGAATCCGGTGAGCGTGCATGACTTCCATGCAACCATCTTACACCTCCTGGGTCTGCATCATCAGAAACTGCACTTCACCCGCAGCGGTCTGGAAGAGCGCCTGACCGGGGTCAAACCGCCTCGCGTGGTCAAGGAGATCATCAGTTGAACCGGTCCGAATCAGGCCTGACCCGTCGTGAACTGCTGCAGTGTGCTGCGACAGCTGGTGTCGCAGTCACATTGGGAAACAGTCTCAGTCAGGCAGCCGATCTTAAAGATGGGCGACCAACGATCATCGATTCCAACGTCAGCCTGTTCGACTGGCCTTTTCGTCAACTCCCGCTGAATGAAACCTCACTGCTGATCAAGAAGCTGCACTCGCTGGGCGTGGTGCAAGCCTGGGCCGGCAGTTATGAAGGTATTCTGCACCGCGATCTGTCTTCCGTCAATCAGCGACTGGCTGAGGAATGTCAGAAGTATCCCGAACTGATACCGTTCGGCACGATCAATGTGTCACTGCCGGGCTGGGAAGACGATTTCCGGGATTGCATCGCCGTACATCAGATGCCGGGAGTGCGGGTCTACCCGGGATATCATGGCTACGCTTTGGATGATCCGCGCTTTCAAGATCTATTGAAGCGGGCAGCCAGCCAGAAGGTTCTGGTGCAGATTGTCGTTTCGCTGGAAGACACGCGTACGCAGAGTCACCTGTTACGAGTGGCAGATCTGGATTTACAGCCGCTGCCGGAAGTGGTCAAGCAGATTCCCGACTGCAAAGTCCAACTGCTTAACGCACGTCCGCGATCACCGCTGTTGAAACAGCTGGAAGAGACACCCGGTATCTACTTCGATACCGCGCGCGTCGATGGAACCGATGGCGTACCGAAGCTGATCGAAGCTGCTCCTGCGGGGCGAGTCCTGTTTGGCAGCCATGCGCCGTTTCTGATTCCCGAAGCACCGCTGGTGCGTGTTTATGAAGCCCGTAAGCTCGACGCACCGGCGCTGGCTGCCCTGCTGTCGGGGAATGCCAGTCGCCTGCTGGAATCCTGTCAGATAACACAGGCTTCTGCTGTACGTGAACGCAAACCGGAGGCCGTACCCACGACAATCGATGCGAGGCAGATTCATGCCGGCCTGCCTGGTCAAGCACAGTTGAAACGCTATCGCATCTGGGATTCCTACTTCACGCCTTCACATTCGAATCCGGGAAGAGACGGGAGTAGTCGGCTGATCGCGGATATTGAGCGTGCATTACCTGCTGCCCGCACCGGTCAGTTTGAAAAACTGTGTTACTTCGCACATGTGGGACTGGGCACAACCAGTGATTCCCAACTGGAGCAACTGCTGCGTGCGCAACCTGACGTAGTGCTGAAACCGCTGGAGCGCTGGCCCGAGCTGTTAATCGGGATGATGCAGCTGAATGCCAACGATGTGCCGGCTTCCCTGGCGGCTTTGGATCAGTGGATCAAGAACGGACCGATGCGGGGCGTCTATTTCGCCAGCAGTGGTCCCGGGGCACAGGTTTGCACGCATCCGAACTTCAACCCGCTGGTCGAACGCATTGGCGAGCTGAACGGGGTGATTATGCAGCACACCTGGTTCAAGACCGGTGGCAAAGGGGGACCGGGTGAATCGACGCCGGACGACCTCGTGGTTCTGGCCAAACGATTTCCCGACCAGCAATTCCTGTGCGCCCATGCAGGCGGTGAATGGGAACAGGGCATCCGCGCAGTCCGGGATTGCGGGAATATTCTTGTCGAGACTTCGGGCTTCGACCCGACGGCGGGCTTCATTGAAATGGCCGTCCGCGAACTGGGGGCCGAACGCGTGGTCTTTGGGAGCCACCTTCCCTCACGCTCACTGGGAACCGAATTGTGCAAAGTCACGTGCGCTCAGATCACCGAACAGGAGAAATTCCTGATTCTGGGTGAGAACTATCGGCGGTTGCTGGCGGCGCAGGCTGCGAAAGCAGACTGATGGCAGCTGAGCTCTATCATTCTCCCCGACGTCCCGTGCGGCGATAATCCTGGGGCGTCATACCGGTTGTTTTGCGGAACTGGCGTGTGAAGGCACTCTGGTCGGCATAGCCGACATTCAGGGCGATCGTAGAGATGGGAGCGTCCGTCTCGCATAACTGCTGTTGAGCCAGATCGATGCGGAGCTTCAGCAGCCACTGGCTGGCATTCAAACCGAATACGCGACGGATACGGCGGTCGAACTGATAGCGGGACATCTGTGCCTGCGCAGCCAGTTCCGGAATGGAGGGAGGTTCTGCCAGATGCTGTTCGGCATATTGGATGGCGGTGGCAACGTGCTGATATTCTGCTGTGGCGTAGTCGGGCAGTTGCAGGTCTTGGGAAACCCCAACCAGACCGACCACGGTCCCCCGGCGGTTCTTGAGGGGCAGCTTGGTCGTCAGGCACCAGCCCACTTCCCGCGAGGGGTAGACGTGCAGTTCGAGTTAGGAAAGCAAGGGTTTCCCGGTTTTGAGCACACGCTGATCCTGTTCCTGAAAGCGGTTTCCCAGCGGCGACCGAAAGACTTCACAGGGAGTCCGTCCCAGTAGCTGGGCCTTGGTCTGCATGCCACACCGCTGCTGCAGCGTGGTGTTCACCACCAGATAGGCCCCACTCCTGTCCTTGATGAAATAGACGATATCGGACAGATGATCGAAAAGTGCTTCGCCGGTAAACGGTTCGTCCAGTTGCTGCAGGAATTCGTGGATCATTGTCGTCCCCTCGGATCCAGATCGCTAAAAGACTGAGTATGCGCATTTTCAAGTCTGTCGTCGAGGGAGCGACTATACAGTTCCCCCGCGAAACAGGTATGCTGATACTGGATTAACCGCATTCAGAGTCCCCCGGAACAAGGAGACGACGCGTGACCGAAGAGAGCCGAATCTTTCGTGGCTGCATGCCGGCTTTGATGACTCCCTGTCAGACAGATGGGAGTCCCAATTATGACGCTTTGGTCAGCAAGGCCCGGGAGCTGATTGACCTGGGGATGCGGGCGGTGGTCTATTGTGGCTCCATGGGAGACTGGCCGCTGTTGACCGATGCACAACGCCAGGAAGGTGTCAGGCGACTGGTCGAAGCGGGAGTGCCGGTCGTTGTTGGTACGGGGGCTCAAAACACGCGGAGTGCGGTAGCCCATGCAGCGCATGCCCAGGAAGTGGGTGCAGCGGGACTGATGCTGATTCCCCGTGTACTTTCGCGCGGCTCCTCACCGGCGGCACAAAAGTCGCATTTCTCTGACATTCTTAAAGCCGCCGACAGGTTACCGGCGGTGATTTACAACAGTCCCTGGTACGGTTTTGAAACTCGCGCGGACCTGTTCTTTGAACTTCGGCGGGCGTATGCAAATCTGGTGGGCTTCAAGGAATTCGGAGGGGCGGAGGCTCTGAACTACGCCGCCGAGCAGATTACAACCGGTGATCCGGGGCTGTCCCTGATGGTGGGCGTGGATACGCAGGTCTTTCACGGATTTGTGAACTGTGGTGCCGTTGGTGCGATCACGGGGGTAGGAAATGCGTTGCCAATCCCCGTACTGAAGTTGATCGCGCTTTGTGAACGGGCCGCGCAGGGAGATGTCGAGGCACGCAGGCTGGCTCTGGAACTGGATGCGGCCCTGGCGGTCCTCTCCCGGTTTGACGAAGGCCCCGACCTGGTTCTGTATTACAAATCATTGATGGTACTGGAGGGGAATCCCGAATATCATTTGCACTTTAATCCGTCGGATCAGCTGTCTGAAAGCCAGCGGTGTTTTCTGCACGATCAGTGGCAGTTATTTAAGAACTGGTGGAACCAGTGGCCGGGAGCAAACGCATGACGGTATCTGAATCGCGGGTCCACGTCATCGACTCGCATACCGCAGGGGAGCCGACGCGTGTCGTGCTGGCCGGAGGTCCCGAGCTTGGTACGGGACCGCTGAGTGCGCGACGGGATCGGTTCCGGGAGACCGCAGACGGGTTTCGTCGTACCCTGATTGATGAACCACGGGGCAACGCGGCGATGGTGAGTGCCCTGCTCTGTGAGCCGACGGATCCCTCGTGCGCCGCGGGCGTCATCTTCTTTAATAACCGCGGCTACCTGGGGATGTGCGGCCATGGGACAATCGGCGTTGCAGTTACGCTGGCCTACCTGGGCCGGATTCAACCAGGGATGCTCAGGCTCGAAACGCCCGTGGGTATCGTCAGTGTCGAACTGCACGACGCGCATACGGCGTCGATTGAAAATGTTTCCAGTTATCGTCTCAAGGCGGATATCACGGTCGCGGTTCCTCAACTGGGATCCATTCATGGTGATCTCGCCTGGGGTGGCAACTGGTTCTTTCTGGCGGATTCCCCGCTGCCGTTGACTACCGAACGGATTCCGGAGCTGACGACCGCGGCCTTACGTTTGCGGAGTGTCTTAGCAGATCAGGGTATTTGTGGTGCGGCTGGTGAGGAAATTGATCATATTGAATTCTTCGGTCCTGCAGAATCGTCAGAGGCGAACAGTCGGAATTTTGTACTCTGCCCGGGAGGCGCTTACGATCGTTCGCCTTGTGGAACGGGACTAAGTGCGAAGCTGGCCTGCCTGGCGGCTGCGGGGAAGCTGGCACCGGGTGAGACCTGGGTGCAGGAGAGTATCATCGGCAGCCGTTTTGAGGGATCGTATCGACAGGGAACCGCCGATCAGATTCTTCCCCGGATTACGGGCAGTGCGTATATCGTGAGTGAAAGTCAGCTGATTCAACAGCCGGGCGATCCGTTTGGACAAGGCATCCCGGCAGGAGCCATCAAATGACAGAGCAGACAGCTGCGGGAACCGTGATCGTTGTGGGAGGCGGCATTATCGGGATCGCCTGCGCGCACTACCTGTCTGACGCCGGCTTTCAGGTGACGGTCATCGAAAGGAAAACGATCGCGGGTGCCTGCTCACATGCGAACTGCGGTTTTATCGTGCCGAGCCATGTGTTGCCTCTCACTGAACCAGCAGCCCTTAAAACCGCTTTGAAATCACTGTTCACCCCGCGCGCCCCCTTTCGCGTCCGGCCCCAATGGGACTTTTCGTTCTGGAAATGGATGTGGCAATTTGGCCGCCGCTGCACTCACAAACAGATGCTGGCAGCAGCGCCTGCTTTGAAAGCCATGCTTGATTTATCACTGCACGAATATAGGCGTTTGCTTGAGCAGGAAGACTTCGTCTGTGAGTGGCGTGACGCAGGGCTGTTGTATGTGTTTCAGACAGAACGGGGGCTGGAGGAGTATCGGCAGACCGATCGTCTGCTGACAGAGCACTTCGGCGTCGCAGCTCGGGAGATTCCGGGAGAAACGCTGCCGGCCTTTGATCCGGCACTCAAACCCGGACTGGCGGGGGCCTTTCATTACACGTGTGACGCTTCACTGAAACCGGACCTGCTGGCGGCCGCCTGGACCGCGCGGCTGCGGGAACGGGGCGTTCAATTCCAGGAAGCATGTGAGTTGACGGGGGTCACGCATGCGGGAGGAAAGATTACACAGCTGGAGACTTCGCAGGGAGAACTGCAGGCCGATGCGGTTGTGTTTGCGACCGGGGCCTGGAGTCCGCTACTGGCGGAACAGTTGGGCTGCGCGATTCCGATCCTGCCTGGCAAAGGGTATTCGGTGACGATGGCCGCACCAGATCCCAGTCCCCGGTATCCGATGCTGTTCCCCGAGCATAAGGTCGGCGTCTGTCCGTTTGAGAATCGGTTCCGGCTCGGGTCGATGATGGAATTCACCGGCTATGATACTTCGATTCCCGAATATCGAATTCAGCAGTTACGGGACTCGGCGCGTCCGTACCTGGTGACTCCCTCTACCGAGACCGAGTACGAGCGCTGGTATGGCTGGCGGCCGATGACGTGGGACAGCCTGCCGATCATCGGTCGAGTGCCCCGTCTCAACAATGCCTGGCTGGCAGCGGGGCACAACATGCTGGGAATGAGCATGGCCCCGGCGACCGGCAAGCTGATTGCCCAGCTTGTTTCTTCAGAAACTCCCGATCTCGACCCGCTGCCGTATGCTCCGGACCGTTTTGAATGAGAGTCGGTTCGTCAAGCGATATGGTACACCTGCACAATATGAATCACGCAGGACTCTTGCTCGCTTTGATGATTCCAAAAGAATTAACACGCGAAAAATCTGCGTTCCGGGAAACGTTCTTATTTGAATTCCGATCACAGCTGATATAATACGGACGTTGGCCGCCATACATTAGGGATATCCGCCTCTTATGAGAAATGATTTTTCAATCATCAATGTCAGATTGAACCAGCTGCTGAGGCTGATTGTTCCCTGTCTGCTCTGCCTCTTCTCTTATTCCTCGCCGGCTCTGGCTGAGAGCAATCTGCTGCAGGACGATCCCAAACGTTGTGCCGTGATTGAGCTGTTTATCCGCAATGACTGTGAAGACTGCCCGGAGGTCGTGAAGCGGGTCGAGGAGTATGCTGAGAAGAACGGTCGGATCCGGCTGCATATCCACAATCTGGATGAATCGAAGAAACACGAAGAGCGTTATCAGCAGATCCTGCAGTATTTCCAGTTGAAAGAAGCGACGCTGCCGGCCGCTTATGGCTGTAATTCCCTGTTGAGAAAACTGAAGCCGGATGAATCGACCGATCGTCGCTTGGATTCCCTGCTGACTGTCACCGCCTATGTGCGTTCGGGGTGCTCCAAGTGTGCGGCCGCGAAAGAATGCATCGCCGGTCTCAAACAGCGGTATCCGGTCTTTAAATTCAAAGAACTTGATCTGGTCTCCAGCAGCGAGGCTCGGGTGAAGGTGCAGGAGCTTTCCCAGCGGTACCGCAAACAGGCCGTGAGTGTACCCGTGATCCATCTCTGCAATAAGCTGATGATCGGTTGGACCGGCGAAGCGACAACCGGGGAGGAGCTGGACTCGACGCTGAAATACTGGACTTCCGAGTGCCCTGAGAAAGAGAAAAAGGAAGATCAGGAGAGTTCCCTCGAGCAACGGTTGCTTCCCGAATCAGTCAATACGACGACCGCAGCGGTTTCTCATCCAGGGAACAGCGAGTTCCTGTTGGTCTCGTTCGTAGCTGATCCGGGTGAGGCAGATGCAGTGGAGGACGATCCCCTGCCCCCGATCCCCGGTAATGATCCGCTCCCCCCGATACCGGGAGGCAGTGCAGTGGCTCCGCCGATCCCGGGAGGAGAGCCGCCCCCTCCGGTAATGGATGGTGGACCTCCGATTCCTGTACCAGCTCAGGAAAAGGATACAATCGAAGTTCCCGTGTTGGGGGAATTGAGTAAAAGCCGGTTAGGAATGCCGGCTTTTACTTTTTTAATCGGTCTGGTCGACGGTTTTAATCCGTGTGCCATGTGGGTGCTGCTGTTTCTGCTCTCCCTGCTGGTGAACCTGAAAAGCCGGGCGAAGATCGTAGCGGTCGCGGGCACGTTTGTACTGATCAGCGGCCTGGCCTATTTTGCATTCATGGCGGCCTGGCTGAATGTGTTCCTGCTGATCGGCTACCTGCGGCCCGTACAACTGCTGCTGGGGATCTTTGCCACACTGGTGGGACTGATTCACATCAAGGATTTTTTTGCGTTCAAGAAAGGGATTTCGCTCTCGATCCCCGAATGGGCCAAGCCGGGCCTGTATGCCCGCATGAGGCGGGTGGTGAATGCTGAGAACCTGACCGGGGCGATCATCGGCGCCTCGATCCTGGCAGTGCTGGTCAACATCATCGAACTGCTCTGCACGGCGGGACTACCGGCCCTGTATACCCAGATCCTGACAATGCAGAACTATCCCGCGTGGAAAACCTATGCCTACCTGGGGCTGTATATCTTCGCTTATATGCTGGATGATACGATCATGGTGACGATTGTCGTCGTCACGCTGGGCAAGCATAAACTGCAGGAGGATCAGGGACGCTATCTCAAGCTGTTCAGCGGCGTGGTGATTCTGTTACTCGGACTGATTCTGATCATCAAACCGTCGCTGCTGCTGTGATGCTTGAACGCAGCCAAGCGCTATTTAAGAGCCTGTGTTCTTAGTGATCTCTTTCACGAGTGAGACCGTTTCCGTTTCTGCCGAATGATTGCGGGCAAAGTCCCGCTTCTGAAAGACATTCAGCATGCGGCGGTTATCAGCTGCTGTTTCCGCGACAACCCGTTTGATGCCCCAGCGGCAACAGACTTCGAGACAGTAATCGGTCAGTATTGAGCCGAGACCCTGCCCGTGCCATTCGTCGCTGACGAGTACCGCATACTCGGCTTCCTGATGGTCGGCGTCGGCAATGAGACGCCCCACTCCGAGGATTCGAGATTCGCCTTCTACTTCGAGTTCCGCCACGATGGCGATCTCGCGGTCATAGTCGATAAAGCAGAAGCGGGCCGCCATATCGTGTGTTGTTCCATGAAACGAATAACGGAAGCGGGAACGAATTGTTTCGGGCGAGCAGCTGTTGAGCAGCCCGTGCCACATATCTTCGTCTTCAGGCTTAATTGGTCGGAGCAGCACCTGGGTACCGTCTTTAAGGGTGACAGTTCTGCTGAACTCTTCGGGATAAGGACGAATCGCCAGATGCGAATAAGGACGACTGGTGCCTGGTTGCGTTTCCAGATCGACAATGATGCGGGCATCGAGGGCGACGACCTGATCAGGAGAGACCAGCAGCGGATTGACATCCAGTTCGAGGATCTCGGGAAAATCGGCGACGAAGTAAGAGAGACGAATCAGAACTTCGATCAGTCGGTCCATGTCGACGGGAGCGTGACCCCGATAGCCATTCAACAGGGGCCAGGAACGCAGTGATTCCAAGGCTCTGCGGGCCAGCCGTTCATTGAGGGGCGGCAATTCGAGGGAACGATCCTGGTAAAGTTCGGCGGTGGTCCCCCCTGCACCGATCAGCAGAACGACGCCGAAGACCGGATCCCGCTTGGCACCGACGATCAGTTCGTGGCCTTCGGCTTCGGCGTACATCGGTTGTACGGTGACTCCCTGAACGTGCGCTTCGGGCCGCCGTTCTGCGACGCGCTGCATCATCCGCGCGTAAGCTTCGTGCACTTTCTGATGACTGGCGATCCCAAGTTCTACGCCGCCGACATCGGATTTATGAGTGATATCATCCGAGTAGATTTTGAGCACCACCGGATACCCAAGTTCATCTGCGCGGGCGGCGGCTTCCTCCGGGGAACAGGCAACGACCGTCTGGCTGACAGGGATGCCGTACGCTTCGAGTAGCTGTTTGGACATGCGTTCCGAAAGCGTGGATTTTCCCTGCTGGAGGGCGACCTGGGCGAGTTCCTGCAGACGGGCCCGGTCCAGGGTGAGATTCATGGGCACGGCCCGGGGGGTTTCATTCAGAAACTGCAGGTTGCGGGCGTAGGTGACCAGATACATGAAAGCCCGCACTGCCTGCTCGGGTGTGGTGTAGGTAGGTATTCCGGCCTGATTCAAACGCGCGATCCCTTCCTGGACCTTTCCGCCCCCCATCCAGGCAGTGAGCACCGGTTTGGGAGAGGTCCGGGCCGCTGCGATAACGGCTTCGGCGGCACCGGTGGGATCGGTCATCGCCTGGGGCGAGAGTGCGACCAGCACGCCATCCACCTGGGGATCTTTGAGGACGATCTCGACCGTTCTGCCGAACCGTTCCGGGGTCGCGTCTCCAATGACATCCAGCGGATTACCGTGCGACCAGGCAACGGGGAGGAATTCGTTGAGTTGTTCAATCGTCTCCTGCGAGATCTCGGCCATGACGCCTTTGCGTTCCAGCAGAGCATCGGTTGCCATCACGCCGGGACCGCCGGCATTGGTAACGATGGCCAGTCGATCCCCCTTGGGAGGCTTGTGTCGCGCCAGCAGTTCCGCGCAGTCGAACAGATCATCGAGATCGAAGACGCGGACGATGCCGGCCCGTGCGAAGGCAGCTTCGTATACGGCGTCAACGCCTGCCATCGCGCCGGTATGCGAAGTCGCTGCTTTCGCGGAAGCGGTGAAGCGGCCTGCTTTATAGGCGATGATCGGTTTTTTCTGGGTAAAGGCACGGGCAGCCGACATGAAGAGTCGCGCCTGGGTAATGGATTCCACATACAGAATGATGGAACTCGTATGAGGATCGAGGGCGAAATAATCGATCAGGTCGGCCATGCCGACATCCAGCGTATTGCCGACGGAGACGAAGTGCGAGAAACCAATGCGTTCCTGCAGCGACCAGTCGAGAATGGAGGTGCAAAGCGCCCCGGACTGCGAGATGAAGGCCACATTTCCAGCCAGCGGCATGTCGGTGGCGAAGCTGGCATTCAGTTTCGTATAAGGTGCCATGATGCCCAGGCAGTTCGGACCGATAATCCGCATGCCGGAGTACTGGTGCGCCCGTCTGCGGACTTCGAGTTCCAGTTCTTTCCCTTCGGGTCCGGTCTCCCGGAAACCGGCGGAAAGAATGACAATCCCCCGAATGCCGGCCTGGCCACACTGGTCGATGAGGTCGGGAATCGTGACTGCGGGGGTACAGATCACCGCCAGGTCGACTTTGCCCGGGAGGTCGGCGACCTGGGTGTAACAGGTGTGGTCCCCCAGCCGCTCATGCTTGGGATTGACGGGATAAACGGGTCCCTCGAAACCGCCTGCCAGCAGATTATGAAAGACGGTATGTCCGACACTCAGCGGTCGTTGACTCGCGCCGATAACGGAAACTGAACGGGGATGAAAGATTTTATCGAGATTGCGAATGGGCATGGTTGGGCCTTTGTCGTGCTCCTTTTGACTGCGGCTTCAGTTTGAGACCAGCTCCAGAAGATGATGTTCAATACACTCTGCCAGTGCCTGGGGATTGTAGCCCCCTTCGAGCAGGCTGACGACACGCTGTTCTGCATGAACGTCGGCCAGATCGAGCACCACCCGGGTCAGTCGCGCGAAGTCTTCGCTTTCCAGCCCCAGTGATCCCACCGGGTCATCCTTGTGTGCATCGAATCCCGCACTGATCAGAATTAACTGAGGTCTGATTTTTTCAGCCAGCTGTTCTGCGGCAGCGGTGAACTGGCTGAGATATTCTTCGCGCGAGATACCATATTCTAACGGAAGGTTGACGGTCGTTCCAAGTCCGGCTCCCGCGCCGGTTTCGTCTGCAAAGCCTGACTTCACACAGAACGAAGACCGATGCACGGACAGGAAACCGACCTGCCCGTCTTCCCAGAAGAGTTCCTGGGTGCCATCGCCGTGATGCACGTCCCAGTCGATGATCATGACCCGTTCCAGTCCGAACTCGTCGATGGCCAGCCGCGCCGCGATGGCCACGTTATTAAAGAGGCAAAACCCCATAGCCTGCTCGCGTGATGCGTGATGTCCGGGGGGACGAATCAGACAGAAAGCCCGGTCGGAGTGTCCCTTGAGCACCTGCTCGACGGCATCGCAGGCGGCACCAGCGGCCATGCGGGCGACCTCCCAGGATGCGGGGCAGACGGTGGTATCGGGGCTGATAAAACCGCCCCCCTGTTCACAGAAATTTCGCACATACTTCACATAGTGATCCGAGTGTACGCGTTCGAGTCGTGCCTCACTGACCTCGCTGAAGGATCGCTGACGACAATGTGCGTGAAGTGCAACCTGAGTCGCCCGGCGGACAGCAGGCACGATCCGCGCCGGATTTTCCGGGAGACCGCCTGTTTCATGTTTGAGAAAGATGGGATCCGAATAGAGTAGTGCCATGTTTTGTTCCGCAGGTTAACGCTCCGCGGCGCCAGTCGCGTCGCTGTTGATAAAGAAAGCATACACGATTCGATGAGTGGACGGAATCGACTGAGGACCGGTCCTGTCCGGAGACTTAAGATTCTTTCTAAAGTCCTCGTTTCTGCCGGTGTGGATTGGTAGAATTGAGGACTCATCACGTCGAAGCTGGCCTGTTGTCTTGTGCTCACTGGAAAGGTCTCCCATGGTTCGTTTTCTGTCCGTGCTGTTGTTGCTGGTCGTAACTGGCCTGCCCTCTGTGTCTGCTGCTGAGCAGCGTCCGAATGTCGTGCTGTTCCTGGTGGATGACATGGGCTGGATGGACAGCGAGCCTTATGGTTCTAAGTTCTATGAAACGCCAAACATGACGCGACTGTCTCAGCAGTCAATGCGGTTTACGAATGCCTACGCGGTTCCCCTTTGTTCGCCGACGCGGGCGTCAATTCTAACGGGACAGTATTCGTCCCGGCACGGGATCACCAGTGCCAGCGGCCATCAGCCGCCGCGTCCTGCCGATTTTGAATATCTACCCAAGACGGCGAAGCCGAATCAGAAGCTACGGATGCCGATCAGCAAGAATTACCTCGATCTGGAACAATATACGCTGGCAGAGGCGCTGCGGGACGCCGGTTATCGGACGGGGCACTTCGGAAAATGGCATCTGGGGCTCACGGCGGCGCACCGCCCGGACAAACAGGGATTTGAAACCGTCTGGCATTGTGCTCCTGATCCGGGGCCGCCCAGCTATTTTTCGCCGTATGGTGTATTCCCGGATGGTAAGCCCACGGGTCGACATCATGTGGGGAATATTACCGACGGGCCCGAGGGGGAACACATAACCGACCGACTGACTGATGAAGCGCTGAAGTTCATCGACGCCCACCAGGATGAGCCGTTCTATTTGAATCTCTGGCATTACTCGGTACATGGGCCGTGGCAGCATAAAGAAGCCTATACGGCTGAGTTCGCGAAAAAGAAAGATCCACGCGGTGAGCAGAAGAATCCGGTGATGGCTTCGATGCTGCGTAACGTGGATGAGAGTCTGGGACGGATTCTGGACAAGCTGGACCAGCTCAAGCTGTCTGAGAACACTCTGCTCATCTTCTATTCGGATAATGGCGGAAACGCGCACAGCTGGAGCAGCGAAGATCCCAAGATTCAGAAGATCAATGAAAAGCACCCCAAGTATGCAACGATCAAGAGCTATCGCAAGTGGGCGGGTGGTGAACCGCCGACGAATAACGCCCCTCTGCGGGAAGGGAAAGGCCGGATCTATGAAGGGGGACAGCGGGTGCCCCTGATGGTCCGCTGGCCGGGGCACATTCAACCGGGGAGTACCAGCGACGCAATTGTCGGACCGATCGACGTGTACCCCACGATTCTGGATGCCGTGAAAGTGAAACGGAATCCTGAGCAGATCATCGATGGCGAGTCGATCCTGCCCGTACTGGAGCAGACGGGCGAGATGCAGCGGACCGCCTGGTTCACCTGGTTTCCACATCTGATCCCAGCGGTGTCGGTCCGCCAGGGAGACTGGAAGCTGATCCGCCGGTTTGAGCCCCACCCGAAATATCCCGAAGTCCGCGAACTATATAATCTGAAAGCGGACATCGGTGAGACACAGAATCTGGCGGCGACGCATCCCGAGAAAGTCAAAGCACTCGATGCACTGATTGATGAGTTCGTCAAAGAGACCGGCGCGCTGTATCCACAGCCCAACCCGTCTTACAACCCCCGTTCCCGGGAAGGGGCTCCTCAGCGAGGTCCCCTGCACGGGCTGGTTCCGAAGTTTTCCAAACTGACACTGGTCGATGGGGGCGCCCGGTTGGTAGCCGACGGCCGGTCTCCGTTCCTGGGAACAGCCCAGGTCAAACATCGTGGACCGGTGACACTCAAGTTACGTGTTAAAAGTCCGCAAGGTGGGACTGGAAAGGTCGTCTGGAAGACAGCTGCGCAGGAGGGCTTCCCAAAGTCAGGTCAAACCGTGGAATTCGCATGCAAGGCCAGTCCGAACTGGCAGGAAGTGGAAGTCACGCTGCCTGTGGAAGGCATGAGTGGCATTTTTCGTTTGTACCTGCCGGTCTCTGAGGGAGCTCTGGTGATTGGACTGATAGAATTTCGTTCGGCAAAGACAAACCGCCCGGTGCGTGTGTGGGATTTCAGTAAGGGCAACGGTTGAACGGAATCCGGCCAGGTATAACGGCCAGATCCAGCGATACAGAAGCCATTCTCAGTGGTTCACAATCAGAGGCCGCATGCGCTGGAAGAGGGCTTCGAATGCTGCCTGGTCTGGTGTGGCGAAGGGACAGAGTCGGGTGGTGTTGCGCAGGATTTCGAAGACATCTGCTACAAGTTCCTCATCACCGCCGCGCAGAGTGCAGCCGGCCAGTACCTGAAAGTAGCCGTCACTGTTTTCGATTTCCTCAAAATACTGCGCGGGCCGGTCGTCGGTAATGATGACCAGGATCGACTCATGAATCGGATGCTCTAACTTCACCGCCTGAAATGCTTCCAGTAAAGGCAGGAAGTCAGGGCGAATCCGTCTCATCGCTTTTGAAAATGCCCGATTGCGGGCAGCACTACTGAATCTAAGCTGCATGGCCAGTCCTTGAAATGGCTTCATACAAATTACGTCTCCTGTGATGTAAGCGTGCGAAGATCCTGCTTCGAACTGATTAACGGCCCTTTTCGGCCAGACAGCGGGTGCACTTATGGAGCAGGCGAACTGCCAGGAACGTCATACCCGTTAATGCTAACAGCCAGGGCCAGAAAGATTCCAGTGCAACCTGCCCTTCGACGTGCCAGTGCTCCAGCAGTTCGAGGGTGACAAAGACGAGCATCGCTCCCACAAAGGTCAGATACTCGCGGCGGATCATCGTACGGACCGAGAACCGGAGTTCCGGCTTCTTCCATTTGTGGAGCTGGGGAATGAAGGCCGGCGTCTGCGCGGCCCAGGTGCGGAATACATCGCCGAATTTTTCACGCAGGAAGGATTCTTCGGTCATCATGATCCGTTCGTAATACAGCCAGAAGGCCATACAGAACACGGCGATCAGCCAGCCATCGTGGTAAAACATGGCCCAGCCAAGGGCGACCAGAAAGTTCCCCAGGTAGAGGGGATGTCGGCAGACGGAATAAATGCCCGTGGTATTCAGACTGTCGGCCACCTGTTTCTTTGTGTTACGTCCGGACGTTCCGCCGGGGACAAAACCGGCCACCAGCACGCGGACTGTCAGTCCCAGCAGTGTGACTGCGATGCAGAAGAGTTCCCAGAATTCCTGAACGTCGTGCCTGCCCCAGGGGCGTTCGAAGTTGGACGCCGCGAAGATCAGCGGGAGCAGCAGAACTGCGGGCAGGTAGCTCCGCCAGCGAAACAGCCATTGCCCACTCGTCTCAAAATGATTCTTAAGTTCCATGATCGTATTCCTGCTCCGTGATGTGTCTGGTTTCGTTTTTTGACGTGATAGAGGCTGCCTGCCGGGAACTCCGAAGGCTTTAGTAGTTCACTGCGGCGTTTTTTACTAAGACTCTAGTATTTAGTCAAGAGGTGATCTGGAAAAGAATTAGACGTACTTTTGCGGCCGGCAACCGTGGGATTTTTTGTAAAGAGATATCGAACACAGCCAACATTTTGATTTCGGCTCAATCAGCCTGAGATAGCCGCGAAATGCTCGATCAACAATGGATACGAATCACAACCAGAATGTGGTTTTCCTGCGAGTCCAGCAGTTCGTGCCAGCCGACGCGTTCCGGTTTCTGTCTGGAGGCGGTGTAGAGATCATGAAACTGCCTGTCGGGAGTGATCACCCCTGCCGCCAAATCGGGGTCCGGGAATTCTGAGGGATAGTAAACGCAATCCCGCCAGGAATGAACTTCTTCCCTCATCTGTGGATTCCAGTAGTACCAGAAATCCCAATAGTGCCAGCCCCCCTGCTGTTCCGTATCTTCCTGACGGCGCCAGGGTTCCGGTAGAGACTCAAGCATGAGGTTTATCTCCGGCGTGTCTTCCGGAATCACTAAATAAATCGTGGCTTGCATTTCAATTGACCTACCGGGTCCTCTTCCCCCGTTCGAGTTGGCTTCCTTAGGGTGGTTTTCTGATCGACTGTAAGACCTCTTCACTGGAGAGATCCTGGTGCCACCAGTGCCGACACTGCGCATAACAGAATACCCGGCGACGCTGATCCGCAATTTTGAATAAAGCGATCATCAAACGAAAGAGCTTCAGATACTCGTTTGATGGAAGCTGAAGTGCCTTCGCGCTGGCTTCCCGCAGTTTACTACGCTGTAACATGACACAAGGTGTATAAATCGATTTCAGGCCAGCATGTTCAATGGCTGGTAAGACGTCTGCTGTTGTAGGTCCCGCCTGCTGGCAGATAAAATTCAACAGATAGAGAACGGACTTTTGCTCTGCCGCCTCCAGAGCAGCGAACCACGCCTGGCCCTCGGCGTCAGGAATGACTCCCTGGCGTATCTGGTTGAGCTTGATTTCATTCTCGCGCGTGCTCATAACTGCTCTGTGTTGTACTTCACGATAATTCGAGTTTCATTCACTTTCAGCTTGTTTCGATTCGTTCTCTATCTCCCAAAATGATTACATCCGACTCACCAACTATCTACAACTCTACCACCGTTATTCTTACTCAGTTCCAACATACCATCATGGGTCGATGGGTGACACCTAATCGCAGAAAACCATGATTCCTGCTCCCTGATTCAAAGCATCGCGGAACATCCGCTCCAGCGCAAAGACAGGCAAGCTGCTATTAAAGTTCGGAATCTCGAATCCTGGTACAAGAGCGGGAAGTGATTCCTGGATCAGTTTCAAAGTACGTTCTACCTCAAAAGTATCGAGGTGCGAATCTTCGAAGAAGGGCAGACTGATCCCCTGCTCTTCTAAAATCGTCCACAGCGCAGCAAGTGACTTCCATTCCTGGAGAGACAGAGCCCCCAGTGCCGTTTCCTCCGGAAATTCCGACGGTTCGTCTGCATCAGCAATCAGGTAAAAATCCAGCATTATAAACGCTCCTGCCTGTAATCGTTTCCCCCCGAACTCATCCATTGCACTAATCGCGTTGATCATCCAGTAAATCAATTATGGTTTCGATGATGTTCCGTTGCCCGGTATCCCAGCAGTCCGCAGCGGTATTACCCCACGGATCTTTCCAGGCAGGGTCAATCAACTCATAGAATTAGTAAGTTGCCGCTTCCCACTTGAGCCAGAACCAGAAGATCAGTACTCTTCTGACAACCACTCCTGGTATCCGGATTGATTCAGAATCTCACGCAGCCTGTGTGCTGTGTTATCTGATGCCAGATCGACGGACATTGCCCGATCGACCAGGGGAAGAAAATCAACGGCCGGCCGGTTCTGCCATTCCGCTGCGACTTGAGTTATCGTTCGAATTGACATCTCGCCTTCCTGATACAACAGGGCAAACAATGAGACCAGATCGCCTTCGTCAATCCCGTTGGGGAAAGCGCGTTTCAGTAAACGATACGTCGAATCTAATTCTGGTGGCAACATTATGATACGACCTGTTTCAGGCTTCGATCAATCCCTGCTGAATACCGGGATCTAACGACTCCAGCATTCGCTTCTCACTATATGACAGCTGATAAAAACAGAGATGTTGATCTACATTTGAGGCTGACATCAGAAGTTATTCGCCTCTCGTAAAACCAGTTCGATATCGTCGTAGGACGCATTCATTAGCTAACCTGTTTCAACAGTATTGAGTCCATTTCTTCGATCCTGGTTCGGCGAGACCTCAATAGAACAGAACGCTCTCCCTTGAGGAGGCCTGAACTGGATTGATATGAGTACCAGCATAACGTAATCCAATCGCAGTTGTCAGTTTCTTTTTTTGAAACTAAAACCGGGGTTAACGCCCTGCAGCTGATTTGTCAGGACTGCAGACAGCGTGCCTGAAATCCGGGTCCCCAGACTGTGTGCAAATCGGTACGAACTAGTATTTTGATTTGCGCTCGTACTGACTGGCGTGGGCGTGGCCGTATTTGAGCAGGGAGACAAAGATCACGCCGCCCAAGGCATTTCCGGCAGTGGTCCAGAGCAGAAAGTGACCATAATCCGCCAGAGTCGTACCGGGATCGGCGAAGACTCCCGCCAGCACTTCGACACTGCCGACAATACAGTGATGCAAGTGTCCCAGACCAATGACTGACGTGATCAGAAAGACGATCAGAATCTGGCTGATCGTATCACGACCGGCATAGACCAGCCAGGACAATAAGCCCATCAGCCAGCCGGCGAGCATGCCACTTAACAGGATCACCCAGCCGGGATGGTCGACGATTGAACGGCTTAACTCGCCAAAGACTTTGACATCAATCACGCCCAGGGCTGGCCCGATGATGACAACCAGCACGGCAAACAGCATCGCCCCGATGAGGTTGGCGAGATAGACAATTCCCCACAGCCGGATCACCATTTTGAAAGATGCCTGGCGGGAAAGCAGTGGGAGAATCGCGAGGCTGGTCTGCTCGGTAAACAGTTCCGAACGTCCTACGACGACCAGGATGAAACCGAATGAATACATCATGCCGACCAGAATTTTGAGCACTGGTTCAGAGAGACTCCCCTGCCCCAGGGTTTGCACGACGGCCACCAGAAACAGACTGAAGCCGATATCCAGTCCCGCGGAGAGCCCCGACAGAAACAGACGGAGTGAGGATCGCGTCAGTGCATCCATGGCTTCGACGAGTTCGGCCTGCAGGATCTGCCCGGGGGCTTTCTTCGCCTCTTCGAGGCCATCAGATTGTAAATCGGTTGCAGCGTTCATTATCCTGAATCCAGAGTGAGAGCGCCTCCCTGTCTATCGTGGGCGGTGACGACTGTCTCCGACTGCATGGTCGCACCGCAGTCGGTCACTGTCAATGCCTGTTCTGAGCGTGGAGCGTCAGTCATGGATTCACCTGCACGACCGCTTTTCCCATCTTGTTCCCCTGAAACAGATCGAGAAACGCGGCGGGGGTGTTTTCGAGTCCCGTAGTCACGGTCTCTTCCCAGTGAACTTTGCCGGCTTTAACCCATTCTCCCATCTGCTGCTGGAACTCGGCCTGCATGTCAATGTGATCAAACACGAGAAAACCCTGCATGCGGAGCCGTTTGGTAATGATTTTAAACAGGTTCGCCGGGCCGGGCTGTGGTGTTTTGTCGTTATAGGTTGAGATCATTCCACAGCAGACAATGCGGCCATGGTCATTCATATTATCCAGGGCTGCCTGCAGGTGATCGCCGCCCACATTGTCGAAATAGAGATCAATGCCTTCCGGTGCGTGTTGCTGCAACGCCGCGGAAACATCGTCAACTTCCCGGTAATTGAATGCGGCATCGATACCGGCTTTGTCTTTAAGCCAGTCGATCTTGGCCTGTGAACCGGCACTTCCCACGACATAACAGCCCTTGATTTTCGCGATCTGACAGACGATCGAACCGACGGCACCCGAGGCAGCGGAGACAAACACACGATCTCCGGGCTGGAGTCCGCCGATCTTCAGTGTCCCCACATAAGCGGTCATACCTGTCATTCCCATGATGCTCAGATAAGCCGACAATGGTGCTGCTTGGGGATCGACTTTCGTCACGCCTGTGCCATCCGAAATCCAAGTATCCCGCCAACCCTGGTTGCCTAACACATAATCGCCTGCGGAAAACTCCCCATGCTTTGAAGCGATGACTTTCCCGACACAGGCCCCTTCCATCGGCGCCCCGATCTGAAAAGGTGCGACATAGCTGTCCCCTTCCCGCATGCGTCCCCGCATGTAGGGATCGACGGAGAGCCATTCGTTTTGGACGAGGAATTCATTTTCTCCAGGATCGCTGAGTTCGGTTTCGACCAGTTCGAAATTGTCGAGCGTGGGTTCTCCATCGGGATAGGCTGTTAACTGGAAACGACGTGAGAGCATTGTCATCGGACCTTTTTCATATAAGCGACTGTTATTGTCAGAGAAGCGTCTAATGCAACTGGACGGCCCACCGTTCAAGGCACGGCTGGAGATCCTAATTGCATTGGTACGTAGTATTTATTATCCGCATTTCATATACCAAAGCCGGAGAGAATGATATTTCCTGACCAACAAATCAATGATACCTGATCTGTGGCGTCGTTGGACCTGCTGGAAGGCTCCGATCCGTCAATCAGAATGACTTCAATTTCATTACCGAGGCTCTCCCCTGATGACAGTGTGACTGACATTGGGTGCAGAGCGACCAGGTTGCGCGATTGGGTGTCACCTTCACTGTCCGATTGATCGCTGAACGACCTGCTGAACGGGGCGATCAAACGACAACCTGAGGGATTGCACTGGGAGCCCGATTAATTTCACACATGAAATACCGAGCTTCTGATCTGGTCGGTACTTGTGGTTGAAGTAAAGTCTCAATGCCTGTCACGATCTGGCACAATTCGTGCTAAGAGGGATGGTCTCACCAATCTGATTGGCTACCACTTTTACCCTCACTATGACTCAGGACTACCCCATGCTGAAACTGCAGGAAGCGATACTGCCTGAAGAAGGCCTCACTCACCGCATTAAACATACAATTCATCAACTGGGCTATCCACAGTTGAGACAGATTCGCTGTGAATCAATGGGTTCGACGCTGATCCTGCAGGGAGAGCTCTCTTCCTGGTATGAACTACAGTTGATTCTGAAAATTGCCGTCAACGAGCCGGAGGTGGAGCGGGTGGAGAATCAGATTCGGGTCCACTCAGGGAATCAGTTCTCCCTGGTGGCTGACTGATGCGTCAGACTGTCGGGACAGCTGCGGATTAAAGTAACTGGAATTCAATCTACACACTCTCACTGATACCCTAGGGATACTTCTCTGTCGATTGTTCAGCTGCGCGGTCTGCTGGCATTCTGGTATGATCGTGTTTTGTGAGATTCATCCTGTGATTTCCCTGTCTCCGGAGATGACCTGGATTCCTGCAAGCGAACACCGACATCGTTCAGGGACATCATGCTCAGTGGCGCCGGGGTGTCAAGTGCGATGCAGGGATGAAATCTTCTGAATGTGCAGTGAAAGGGGTGTGAGTATGCGACGAAATACGTTGAGTGTGCTGCGAAATGATTTGAAATCTTACGAGACAGAGGGAACCAATGCCTGTTGTTCCGGTGAAAAGCGGGAAAATTCGACGTGGATTCAGGTGAACCTGGCGCGGCTGTGGTCGCTGTTCCGGTGCACGCATCGCTCGCCTCGCGCGCGAAGCACAATTTCACAAGATATGATTCCGCCAGGTGCGGATCAAGTTCGGTTTGTGCAGTGAATTCAGGTGAAGATCAGTGCTGATAATAATGAAGTCGGATCTGGTCAGGAGCGGCACCGGAATCGGGAACAGAAAATGCTGCAGCGGAGCGCAACAAAAAACGCTGAACCGGCGAAAGCGATTCAGCGTTTTAAAGATTCAGATGCAAAGCGGAGAGGGAGGGATTCGAACCCTCGGTACCTTGCGGCACGCCGGTTTTCAAGACCGGTGCATTCGGCCACTCTGCCACCTCTCCAGAAGCCCGAAATAGCTGTAAGGCATGGGCTTCGGTCGAAGTATATATTGTGTAAGTCTGCTTGTAAAGTCACATTTATCGCCCCGAGACGGGATGCAGGCGGGATGAGGAACATTGATTCCTGCTGTAACGGTTTTTTCAATTCTGTTTTGGTGATCCTGAGGTGAAAACCCTGTTTTCAAGCTGTTCTGACTCTCTGTTCCGACTAAAACGGGCTATGATCTTCCCAGAAAATCAGTACGCTGGAGCGTGTTTTTCCCAAGACCATCAACAGAAATTAAGGATTACTACCATGGCGGCACGCGGTAAAGTGCACCTGAATATGATCGTCACCAAAACGGGGGACGCGGGAGAAACGTATATCAACGATGGCTCGCGGGTGCCCAAGACATCGAAGCGGATCCAGGCACTGGCGGTGGTGGAACAGATTGCTGTTAAACTGGGTTATTTCATTTTCGCCTGCGACCAGGATGTGCTGCATCTTCCATTGGCGGAAGATGTGACGTGTCAGCTGAACCTGACTGAACTGGCACACTCATTTCAACAGGAGATGTATGATCTGGGTTCGGATTTGAGCACTCCGTTCAAGGAGGGCGAGACCGCAGGCCGCTTTCCACAGGCGAAGGTAGAAGAAATCACCGCGCTGATCGGAGAACTGACGCCGATTCTGGAACCGCTGGATTCATTTATTCTGCCACAGGGAAGCCTGCGGGTGTTGATCTCGCATGATATCCGCACCATGGTCCGAGAAGCGGAGCTCAAAGTCTGGGAAATCGAAGAGCCCGTGAACCCGGCTGTGTGTCAGTACCTGAATCGACTCTCCGATTTCTGGTTTGTGTTCAGCCGAATTCTGCAGTACGAAGAACAGCGGTCAGACGAGATTGAAATCAAGCTCTGGGAACCGAATCAGCAGCATCCACGCGGCGTGACGATTCGCAAAGCGTGATCAGTTTCCGTTCTCATCCAAGAGGACGGGACGCAGCCAGCGGGAGAGTTCGTCGTGAGACATCTGCTTCCGTTCGGCCAGCGATTCCAGCTGGTCCCTGTCGATCTTGCCGACATGGAAATAGCGTGATTCCGGATAAGAGAGATACCAGCCCGAAACCGCGGCAGCCGGGCTCATCGCGAAGTGATCTGTGAGGCTCACGCCGATTTCAGGTGTGGCATTGAGCATCTTGAACAGCGTGTCCTTTTCGGTATGATCGGGACAGGCCGGATAGCCGGGAGCGGGACGGATCCCCGTGTACTGCTCCTTGATCAACGCTTCATTGTCGAGCGTTTCTGAAGCGGCATAACCCCAGAACTCTTTGCGGACCCGTTCGTGCAGATGCTCTGCAAACGCTTCTGCCAGACGGTCAGCGAGGGCCTTGACCATGATGCTGTTGTAGTCATCGTGGTCTTCCTGATACTTCCGGGCGATTTCTTCGGCCCCGATACCGGCGGTGACGACGAAGCCGCCGATATAGTCGATTTTCCCACTCTCTTTCGGGGCGACGAAGTCCGCGAGCGACATCAGCGGTGCTTCTTCCTGTCCCCGCTTGCGGATCTGCTGGCGGATGTGATGCAGGCGGGCAACCGTGTGCTCGCGGTCGGTGTTATCGTAGACTTCGATGTCATCGCCGTTGACGCGGTTGGCGGGCCAGAAGCCGATAACGGCGCGCGCGGTGAGCAGTTTTTCGTCGATAATCTTCTGCAGCATCGCCTGTGCGTTCTTAAACAGGTCGCGGGCAGCTTCGCCGATGATTTCGTCTTCCAGAATCCGCGGATACTTGCCGACCAGATCCCAGCTGATGAAGAAAGGAGTCCAGTCGATGTATTTCACCAGATCTTCCAGCGGGTAATTGTCGAGCACCTGAGTGCCTGTAAAGCCGGGGGTGGGTGGCATGTAGTTATCCCAGTCGATCTGGAGGCCCTGTTTAACGGCTTCCGCATAAGGGACGGGTGCGCCCTGCGGTTTACGATTGGCGACCCGCTCGCGAACCACAGCATACTCCTCTTTAATCCCTTTGACATACTTGGCGTGATGTTCATCCGAGAGAAGCGAACTGGCGACACCGACGGCCCGGGAAGCGTCAGGCACGTAGACCACCTGATTGCGTTTGTACTGCGGTTCAATCTTGACCGCGGTATGTGCCTTGGACGTGGTGGCACCACCGATCAGCAGGGGGAGATCCATCTCCAGACGTTCCATTTCACAGGCCACGGTGACCATTTCGTCGAGAGACGGAGTAATCAGGCCGGACAGGCCGATGATGTCACACTCTTTTTCACGGGCCGTCTGCAGAATTTTTTCACAGGGGACCATCACGCCGAGATCGATGACTTCGAAGTTATTGCACTGCAGTACCACGCCGACGATATTCTTGCCGATATCGTGGACGTCCCCCTTCACGGTTGCCATCAGGATGCGACCGTTGGTCTTACTGGATTCCGTTTTTTCCTCTTCGATGTAAGGCTGCAGATAGGCGACGGCCTGCTTCATCACACGGGCCGATTTCACCACCTGCGGGAGAAACATCTTCCCTGCCCCGAAGAGATCGCCGACGACATTCATGCCATCCATCAGCGGACCTTCGATGACATCCAGCGGACGGGGCAACTGCTGACGGGCTTCTTCGGAATCTTCGATGATGTAGGTCGAGATCCCCTTCACCAGTGCATGCGCGATGCGCTCGGTCACGGGCAGTTCGCGCCAGGTAAGGTCTTCAGTGGATGTCCCCCCTGTTTTCCCATCACCACGGTATTTTTCGGCGATTTCCAGCAGGGCCTCGGTGGCGTTGGAATTCCGGTTCAGGATCACATCCTCAACCTTCTCCTTGAGCTCCGCGGGCAGATCGTCGTAAACGGCCAGCTGGCTGGCATTCACGATCCCCATATTCATGCCGACCTGAATGGCGTGATAGAGAAAGACCGAGTGAATGGCTTCACGAACCGGGTTATTTCCCCGGAAAGAGAATGAAACGTTGGAAACACCTCCGGAGATACTCACGTGAGGCAGGTTTTTATGAATCCAGTCGGTCGCTTCGATGAAGTCGACGGCGTAGTTATTGTGCTCATCGATCCCGGTGGCCACGGCGAAGATATTCGGGTCGAAAATGATGTCTTGCGGTGCGAAATCGAGCTTGTCCAACAACAGGCGATACGAGCGTTCGCAGATTTCAATCTTACGCTGTTTTGTATCGGCCTGCCCGTCTTCGTCGAAGGCCATGATAACCACGGCGGCCCCGTAGCGCTGACAGAGGCGCGCCTTGTCCAGAAACTCTGCTTCCCCTTCTTTGAGGCTGATCGAGTTGACAATCGGTTTACCCTGAATGCATTTCAGACCGGCTTCGATGACTTCCCACTTGGAAGAGTCGACCATGACGGGAACCCGGGCGATTTCCGGTTCGGTCGCGACCAGATTCAGAAAGGAGGTCATCGCAGCCACGGCATCAAGCATGCCTTCGTCCATGTTGACATCCATGATGTCAGCGCCGTTCTGAACCTGCTGCAGAGCGACTTCCAAAGCCGTATCGTAATCAGACTCCTTGATCAGTCGCTTGAACCGGGCCGAACCGGTGACGTTGCAGCGTTCGCCCACATTTGTGAACAGACTCTCTTTGGTGATGTTCAACGGCTCCAGTCCGGAAAGCCGGAGTGCAGGTTCGATTTCGGGAATCTTGCGAGGCGGTTTACCTTCCATCGCCTGCGCAATGGCTTTGATGTGAGCCGGCGTCGTACCACAACAACCACCGAGAATGTTCAGGAAGCCGCTGGTAGCGAATTCGTCGACAATGGCAGCCATCTCGGAGGCGCTCTGATCGTACTCACCGAATTCATTCGGCAAACCGGCATTGGGGTGCGCTGAAACGTAAGTATCCGCGACGCGCGACAGCTCTTTCACGTACTGCCTGAGCTCCTGTGCTCCCAGCGCACAGTTCAGACCGATCGAGAACGGGCGGGCATGTGCCAGCGAGTTCCAGAAGGCTTCGGTCGTCTGCCCCGATAATGTCCGTCCTGAGGCATCCGTGATTGTCCCGGAAATCATGATGGGGAGTTCAATGTTTTCCCGCTCGAAGTAAGTGTGAACGGCAAAGACGGCGGCTTTCGCATTCAGTGTATCGAAGATGGTCTCGATGAGGAGCAGGTCGGTGCCCCCTTTGACCAGCCCATCGATTGATTCAAGGTAGTTCTCGACCAGTTCATCGTAGGTGACATTGCGGGCGCCTGGATCGTTCACATCGGGAGAAATCGAACAGGTGCGGCTGGTGGGTCCCAGAATACCCGCGACCCAGCGTGGTTTCTCCGGATTGGCGGCTGTGAATTCGTCAGCCACTTCGCGGGCCAGTTTCGCTGATTCATAGTTCAGCTCGTAGACCAGTTCCTCCATCTCGTAGTCGCTCTGCGAGAGACGGGTCGCGTTAAATGTATTGGCCTCAATGATGTCCGCGCCGGCCTCAAGGTATTCACGGTGGATTTCACGGATGATGTCCGGCTGAGTCAACGAGAGCAGGTCGTTGTTTCCCGCGATATCCATGTGGTAATCAGCAAACCGTTTGCCCCGATAATCGGCTTCCTTGAGCTTATGGTTCTGGATCATCGTCCCCATCGCCCCGTCCAGAATCAGAATTCGTTGCTGGACAGCGGCATAAAGGGCTTCGATACGAGCGGCACGGTCGGACATACTTCTAAAAACCTGTACTTTTCACTGATGTTGGGAATGCGACGTGAGAGATCGCGGTTTCCGGCAGCATCCATCGCCGGAATACGCTGTAAATTACGACACCCCGCACCTCATTGACACAAAATCAGGGGTTCAGGGTGCGCAATGACAGCCGGCATTCTAACAGATCAGTACAAAAGAAATACAGCAGGCCCGCGGCTTATTTCGCGGTCCCTTTTAAATCTTTTGTCGGCTCGGCACCAATCGTACCTTTCAGCTCTTCGAGGTAAGCAGGGGAACTGACGTGAGCCAGTTGCTCCTCGACCCACTTACGCCGTTCAGGGATCTGCAAACGCACGAGTTCCCGGTCGTAACCAGGCTGCACGCTGAACTGATCCAGGTATTCCAAGTGCCGTTTGAGCAAGTCAGATTCCCGCTCCTGGCGCGCGGCCAGTCGCTCCTGGTACCAGTCGCTCTGCAGCAGGTTCTCCCGGGTAAACAGATCGCGGACTTCCTTATCATGGATGGTATGCCCCTGCCAGTTGCCGTGCGCCATGATTGACAGAATCGCCTGCAACGGAGGACAGGCCTCTTCGTAGCCACCATCTTCGAAGTACTGCAGAGCCACACGCTGCTGGGCTTCGGCGATGTGCTGGATACCATCGACGAAGGATTCCAGATCCTGCTTTTCCGGTTTGAGAATCGTTTCATCAAATACGGAGGCAGGGTTGTCAAAGACACGACCAAAGAAGCGGAGCAGGAACTTGTAAGTAATGCGGTAGCCAAGCCGGCTGGCAGGGATCTGCACACCTTCATGTTCAAAGTCTTTAATCGGTTCCAGCAGTCCTTCCCGAATGAGGAATTCAGGCGAACGTTCTTCTGGTGACATGCGACACCAGATTTCCGGAATAAGCAGACTGATGTCATGGTCGACCCGCACATTGGGACCGATGTGACCTGCTGCCGTAGAGAAGCCGGAATAGCCCGTCAGGATGTAGCCCACCAGGGCACTGTTGAGGTCTGCGGAAGGACGCAGTGCATTGAACGGCCCCTTGGTTAATGCCCCTTCACTACCTGCTCCGGTTGTGGAAGGACTCTTTCCGGTCAGAGAGCAGACAAAGTCCATGAACAGTTCAGGAAGTTCCTGATAATGAATGGGCGAGTAAACGGCCAGACTGCGAATGCCCTTCTCTTTTTCCGGAGGATTATTCCGGCGACCGACCATGACCGCATTTACCGGGTTATGTACCGGCTGATCTGCCGGGATCGCGCGGAAGAGGCGTGTTGCCATTTTGGCCACGTAGGTATTGAACGGTTTGACCAGGTCGGGACGCGTCTGCAGATACCGTGGGTTTTTGGTCGGCTTACCATCGATCTGTCGCGGATTGGCCGAACAGACGACGTAACTGCTGTTGGATTCTTCCGCGGAACGCAACATGTCCTGCATGGGCGGGCTGAACGCGTCAAAATCGACGACGTACTTGCTCATCTCACGAACCTGGTCGATACTCAGCGGTTCGAAGTTGGAGATGAAATTCCCTGGCTTGCTGAGATCCAGTTCGGTCTGTTTGTCGAGACCACGCACAATCGCGTCGTCGGGCCGCTGGAACAGTCGGTATTCACTGTTGATCACAAACTTGCAGCTCTCGCTGTTCTCCCCTTCCGCCAGATAAGGTAGATCGCGTGACGGTACAATGACCGAAGCACTGATATCGTCTTCCGTCTGAATTTTGAGAGATGCGATAAAGTCCTGGCGTACCTTGAATGTCCGCCAGCCTGTCAGCGAAAACAGACCGACGCGCAGATAAGTTCCGACCAGTTTTCGCTCGCGGTATTTCAGTTCATGACCGTGAGAGCCGTTGACAATGTCCACGCCGAAGTGGTTGTCCCAGTCTTCTCCCCAACTGGACCAGTAAATTCGCTTGATGATGAAGACCAAAGCCAGAATATGATCGGGAATGGAATTCAGCCACTCGTTGAATTCGGGAGTATAAGCTGGCGAAGGAGTGAGCAGTTTGATCACACTTCCCAGAGAGCGATTCAGATCGAGGATGCCCCGGCTCGGCTTCAAATCAGGATGTCCTTCCGGTAGTGGCTCGAGCCAGCGATCAGAATAATCCTTCTCAATGATTTCGCGAACGGCTTCCATGTCTTTCTCGTAATTAGAGACAAACACGGGACCATAGAGCATGTAATCCTGAATCGATTTACTGATTTCACTTTTTCCACCGCCGGACACCGTACACGGTTTGTGACAGAAGATCCCTTCCCCGGTGGTTCCCACGATTCTCCAGGAGGGAGCCGCAGGGTGCTTTTCCATCCGCAGGTGATAGCCGGATGGCGCCATATAGACCTGACCGGGCAGCAGCGGAATGGAATGTTCTTTTCCTCCCCGGGTCCAGCGAATGCACTGTTCCGGCAGACTGGCGTAGGCATCTTCCGGGATGTAGACCAGTTCCGGATAGACACTGTCAATGCCGTATCCCTCAGGCTGTCCTTCGATATGATCGCCGTAATCCTGGATGACATCGTCAAAAGTGCGACCATTGTAGCGTACGCTGTTAACCTGGAAGCCTTCACCCAGGTTGTAGCTGGGATACGCCATGGTTCCGCCCGCGTGTTCTTCCTCAGCATTCCCGAACAGATTGGCCGAGTAGCTGATCTGTGTTTTGACCTCTTTCTTACAGTAACCAAAATAGTTATCTGCAATCAGAGTTACGATCACGCCTTCTTCGGTACGGCAGGTCAGTTTAAACGCCATGCCGTCATTGTAGAATTCGTCTTCGGTTTTCCAGCACATACTGTCGCGCTGCTGTCGCTCAGTAGCTTCGTCCCAGTGAGGCAGACCGAGCTCTTTCTTGGTGAGTGTAATCAGATGCGGAGCAAGAATCACGGCACCGGTATGTCCGGTCCAGTGCATCACATCCAGTCCCGAGTCGTTGATGGGGACGAACGGATCGCCGGCGTTTCCGAAGATTGATTCCACAAAATCCAGATTGCTGACCAGTGTCCCGGGAGCAAAGAACCGGACTTCCATCCGTTTTTCAGGGGTGACACCTTTGACCTCAGGGCAGACAATCGGACGCAGCAGCAGCGATGCCCAGCCCGAAGCCGGCTCTGCCTGCTCGGAAGTAAACGGGAACAGTTTCAGATCGTCCGGGGGATTCATTGCATGCTGAAACATTTTGACGAAAGTTTCCCGCGGAACGGACCGTTTATCCCCAGGTACCGGTAAGCCCCCCTCGGTCACATGAAACGTCCCTACCGTTGTGCGTCGGTCATGTTTGGGATTATGCAGCACGCCGTTCTTGACCCGGTACGACTGCACCAGGTCGCTATGGTATTCATCGCCTTCAATGGGAATCGACAATTCCCGTGCGAGACCGAAACGATCCAGAATCAGCGTACGCGCAGGAAGCTTCAGCTCGGCTCCTTCCGGTACATCGCTGAAATGTGACTGTAGAAAGTTCTCAATGCGCTGATCGACCGGACAGCGTTGATTGACCAGCAGGCGATTTTTCTGTCGATGATTTTCCAGTAGTCCCTGCGCAATATCTGCAAAGTTGCGATCCGCGTCTGTCAGGGCAGCAGGATAACCGTTGGCGATGAGTTGCAGATTCAGATACCGAAGAATTTCATCGCGATCCTCATTGCAGGTGGCGTTGCCCTCGTGATCGAGGCCCAATGCCTGCCGAAACTGTTCGCTGGAATCTTGCGTACCGACTTTGAGAGACCTGGGTGGTTTATCCCAGGATACATCGCTATTTAACATATTGAATTTGCTTCTGGTAAAATGAAGAAATGTCGAAAAATCGCTGATCTTCTTTTGAGCGCACTGAGGGCGGGTGATAATTGATTTGGGCGCGAGATCATGAACCTCAGTCAGGGAACCAGTATATTCTAATTTACTGAAAGGTCAACGGTTCAGATTCACAGTGCTTCCGATCTTGAGCGATCACCAGGATTCGCTAAGTGACTTAAAATAGAATACTTAGATATCCTGTTAGAACCAGACCAGGAAGGGAAACAGGCCGACTGAATTGTATACAGAACTCAGTCGCATCTGTTATCAATACAGTTCCGGAATCGGAAATCGATTGTCGTCAACCAGATAACGAGGGCGTCCCGAGAGATCGGTAATCTGGGCCGTCGCCAGATCAACGCCCACATTCCGATAGAGGGTCGCAAAGATCTCCTGAACATGCACCGGACGGTCTGCGGGAACACCTCCCACCCGATCGGTTTGCCCGATGATACGGCCTCCCTGAATTCCACCTCCCGCCATGAGAACGGACTGTGTCCCGGGCCAGTGGTCGCGGCCCCCTTTGGCGTTGATACGGGGAGTCCGCCCGAATTCTCCCCAGACGATGACCGTCGTCTGTTCCAGCAAACCACGTTCATCCAGGTCCTGCAGGAAGACCGCCAGTGACTGATCAAACAGCGGCAGGTATTTCTTCGACAGGTATTCAATAGAACCTTCGCGGTTGGCATGCCAGTCCCAGGCACCAAAAGCGACGGTCACGCAGCGGACACCGGCCTCGACCAGTCGACGCGCCAGTAACAGATGCTGTGGACTCTGTGGTGCGCCACCAAAGCTGGGATCGGTTTTCTGCAAGGCACCGTAACGCTCGCGGACTGACTGTGGTTCCCGCTCAAGATCCATGGCTTCAGCAAAGCGACCGGAGGTCAACATTTCAAAAGCCTGATTCTGAAAATTGTCCAAACCTTCTCCGTCGATCTGCTGCTGACTGCGCTTCACAGACTGCAACAGGGATTTCCGCTGGTTCAAGCGTGTCAGGTCGATCCCATGCAGCACCAGGTCTGATTTCACTTCCCCTTCCAGCGTAAACGGAATGTGTTTGAAGCCGGTGAATCCAGGCCAGGAAGGATTCCCCTGCAGATGACTCCCGTTATTGTTATACGGTCCATAGCTCATTTTCGGAGCCGCATCGACATAGGGAATCATCCCGTTTGCGCCGGGGCCCAGCAGTTGAGAGATCACCGAACCAAAGGCTGGCCAGCCGCCTGCAGGCTCACCATCTTCTGTTCTCCCCCCAGCGCGACCGGTGTAGCACTGAAACGATTCATGCCGGTTTTCCATGCCAACCAGAGTCCGGATCACAGAAAAACGATCAGCAATTGAGGAGAGGCGAGGCAGGAGTTCACAGAACTGAACTCCCGGTACTTTGGTCTGGGTCGGGAGAAAGGAGCCCCTGATCTCAACAGGAGACTCGGGCTTGGGATCAAACGTTTCAAACTGGGTCGGCCCACCGGGAAGGTAGATCATCACCACTGATTTCTGCCCCGGATTCAGTTTCAAGCCCGCACCCGCATTGATCCCCCGTCCCGATACCCAGCCGGCAGAGATACCCAGAGCGCTGGACTTCAGGAAAGTCCGTCGAGAAACAGATTTGCTCATGCGGCCAGTACTCATAAAACCTCTCCTATGTGTTTTTCAAAAAGTACCAGACACGTGCGCAATCCACAACCCCAGAACGGCTTAGGGATGAATCAACCATCGACGCCAGAATCAGCGCTGCGCTGATGTGGCGATTCAGACCCTCATGTGAATTTCACGAAATTAATATGGTTTATCCGGGAGTGAGTTTTCATTTGTCTAGTGGAATCATAAAATTCAGGCAGCAGACGGGAGCAGTCTCACTCATTTCCGGGCCCTGTTAAATCTCAGGATTAGATTTAATGATTCATCACGAGTACGTGGAGCGACTTGTTAACTTACTCGCTCCAGAGGCAAACCTGCTTTTCAATATGACTTTTGAAGAAGCCACGCAACGTGTGGGCAGTGGTTCTCCTGAACAGATCAGGGAGATCGATGGGCAGTTTGCCCTGGTCCACAAGGAGGGAACACGTGTCCGCATGGCACGCTCCATCGGCAGACCCATGCGTTTCTTCCTGGCTAAACGGGCGGAAGGCCCCTGTCTGGTAATCGCCGAACGTATTGATGAGATCTATGAATTCCTCAAGAGTGAAGGCCTCGACAACCAGTTCCATCCCTCCTACACACGGATGGTTCCCGCTCACTATCTGATCGAATTACAGTTGATCGGCTGTCCGGACCCGAATCCACAGGCAACACGCTACTTTACTCCCGAGCGAAACCGACTGTCGAATAAGCTGGATGATATCGGCAAAGCGTATATCAGCGCCGTCTCGCAGGAAATACATCGCTGGCTGGACACCATTCCTCAGCAGGAGCCAATCGGAGTTCTATTCTCGGGAGGAATTGACAGTGGTGCGATCTTCCTGCTGCTGTATCACGCATTGATCGCGCGGGGGGAATCCCCGTCCCGCCTCAAAGCGTTTTCACTTTCCATTGATGGTGAGGGCAGTGACTGCAGACAGGCTTTCGAATTTCTGGACCAGTTAAATTTGAGCCTGTTCCTGGAAATCATGCAGGTCCCAGTAGATGCGCTGAACTATAAAGAAACAATCAAAGTTGTCGAAGACTATAAAGAGTTGGACGTGCAGGCGGCGATGATGACGCATGCCCTGTGCAAAAAGATTCGTGAGCAGTATCCCCACTGGAAGCACCTCATCGACGGCGATGGCGGCGATGAAAACCTGAAGGACTATCCGATCGAAGCCAATCCGGAACTGACGATTCGCAGCGTGCTGAATAACCTGATGCTCTACCAGGAGGGCTGGGGAGTGGAAGCCGTCAAGCACTCATTGACCTATTCGGGCGGACAGAGTCGCGGTCATGTCCGCACGTATGCCCCTGCCCGCTCGCTGGGCTTCCAGGGTTTCAGTCCCTATGCACTGCCGAACGTAATCGAAGTCGCTGAGGGGATTCCCTTTATCGAACTGACCGACTGGGATCCCCGTAAACTGTATGCTCTCAAAGGGGACATCGTTTGCCGGGGAATCAAACAGGTCACCGGACTCTCCATGCCCGTTTATCCGAAACGGCGTTTTCAGGAAGGGAGCCTGAATGGCGACTCTTATGAAAATGTCTTTGCTGAATCAGAGACCGTCTATCGTGAGACGCTGCTTTCGCTGTTCCAGCAGCCTTCCTGATTCTGAGGATCGCCGCCGCATACCATGAGTTTGCCTGTTCGACAATTTCACGATCAGGAGATCCTGCAGGCCCGGGGTCCGAAAAACGAACTCTCGCAGTCCCGCCCCTATGCATTTTTGAATGAACGAGAGGCGTCCGCTGCTGGTTATCCGGTAGAGATTTCGACGATCTTCCTGACGAACCGTGAATGTCCTTTTCGCTGCCTGATGTGCGACCTCTGGAAAAACACGACAGATGATCGCGTTTCCCCGGGCGCCATTCCTGAGCAGATCCGCTATGCCCTGAAACGGCTTCCCCCAGCCAGCCAGATCAAGCTTTACAACAGTGGTAATTTCTTCGACGCCAAAGCGATTCCCCCTGAGGACCTGCCTGAAATCGCGAAACTGATTCAGCCCTTTGAACGTGTGATCGTCGAGAATCATCCCCTGCTCTGCAATCAGGCCTGCCCGGAGTTCCAACAACAGATCCCCGGTCAACTGGAAATCGCGCTGGGACTGGAGACGATTCATCCCGAAGTACTGCCGGCTCTCAACAAACGCATGACATTAGACGACTATGCCCGAGCTGTTTCTTTCCTGAGAGAGCACGCTATTGAAGTCCGCGCGTTCATTCTGCTGAAACCTCCGTTTCTGGAGGAGGCGGAGGGTGTTGAATGGGCGATTCGCTCTGTCGAGTATGCGTTTTCACTCGGCGTCGATTGTTGTGCCATCATTCCCACTCGACCGGGGAACGGCATGCTTGAGCGCCTGCAGTCCACAGGCGAGTTCTCTATTCCTCAACTTTCTTCAGTTGAAAGTGTGCTGGAACACTGCCTGCAATTACGTCAGGGGCGGGTGCTGATGGATCTCTGGGATCTGGAGTCACTATATGCTGATGAATTCAATCTAACGCAACGGCTGGATCGATTGTCTCAGATGAATCTGACGCAGACTGTCGTGCCTTCAGTCTGACACCTTAGTCCTCACCCAGTAGCGTCAGAAATTCATCTTCCGAAAGAACAGGCACTTCCAGCGACTGTGCTTTCGTCAGCTTACTGCCGGCATTCTCCCCCGCCACCAGGTAATCAGTTTTCGAAGATACCGATCCCGAGGCCTTACCACCGTGCTTCTCGATGAACTCCTTAGCTTGATCACGGGTAAATCGCGATAGGGTGCCGGTGACGACCACCGTTTTACCTTCAAGCGCGCCTGAGGGCTTTTCCTTTTTGGAAACCGGAGTCCCCATATTCAGCCCCTCTTCCTTAAGATCTGCAATCAGCTTTTGACCGAAATCGGAGTGGAAGAAGTTATACACAGAGGCTGCAATCACGGGACCAATCTCATTCACATCCGCCAGGTCGTCCTCGCTCTGTTTCGCAATCTCGTCGATGGTTCCGAATTCCCGTTCGAGAATCCGGGCATTACTGGCCCCCACATGCCTGATGTTCAGCCCCGTGAGTAACCGCCAGAGCGGCTGCTGCTTGGAACTCTCGATGCCTGACAGCAGATTATCGATCGACTTTTCTCCCTGGCGTTCGAGGTTAATCAGATCTTCGTAATGTTCGTCGAGACGATAGATGTCAGCCAGCCCCTTGAGTAATCCGGATTCCAGCAACTGTTCGATCATCTTGATGCCCATGCCTTCGATGTCCATCGCCTGGCGCGAAGCGTAATAGCGGAGGGTCTCGCGAACCGTAGCGGGGCATTCCGGATTAGGACAGCGAATGTAAACGCCCCCTTCATCCTGAACCAGTTCCGTATTACATTCAGGGCAATGCGTGGGGAATTCGAGTTCCTGCTGAGAGCCATCCCGGCGATGCTCTTCCACACGCACCATGTGTGGAATGATTTTTCCTGCTTTTTCTACGACGACCCAGTCGCCGATCTGAATCCCCAGCCGCTGCATTTCATCTCGATTGTGCAGGCTGGTTCGGGAAACCGTGGTACCTGCGATCTGGACCGGTTCCAGGTTAGCTACCGGAGTCACCGTCCCGGTTTTACCGACCTGGAAGACGATCGACTCCGCCCGGGTGACCGCTTCATATCGCTCCCATTTATACGCCACGACCCACCGGGGGCTCTTGGACGTATTACCCAGTTGATCGCGTTGATCAAAGCGATTGACCTTGAGCACAATCCCGTCAACCTCGAAGTCGAGCGAGTGCAGGTCATCCATCATGGTCTGGGCGTGTTCCATAGTCTTTTCCAGGTTCGGAAAAGACTTAACATTGGGTGTCGCCGGGATCCCCATCTCTTGAATCGCATCGAGATATTTAACGTGTGACTGAAAATCGACACCCTCGACTGCTCCGATGCCGTGAGCAAAGAAACGGATTTTCCGTTTTGCACACAGTTTCGGGTCCAGCAGTTTCAAACCGCCTGCTGTCGTGTTGCGCGGGTTGGCAAACGGCTCTTTCCCCTGCTCCTGCATTTCAACATTGAGCACCTGGAAATCGGAATTACTAATGTAGGCTTCGCCCCGAATTTCCAGCAGTGCGGGAGGCTTCTTTGCATTCAGGCGCAGAGGAACTCCACCAATGGTGCGGACGTTGTGGGTGATGTCATCCCCAGACTGGCCATCGCCGCGGGTCACCCCCTGTACAAGGTGCCCGTTTTCATAGACCAGGGAGACTGCGACACCATCAATTTTATACTCGGCTGTCAGTTCGACCTGCTCTTCCCCAAGCAGTTTGCAGATGCGGGTTTCAAAATCCTTGAGGCCATCCAGTTCAAAGATGTTATCGATCGAGAGCATCGGCAGACGATGCGCGATCGTCTGGAACCCCTCTATCGGTGCCCCACCCACTTTTTTAGTAGGGCTGTCGGGGGAGTCATACTCCGGATGCGCTTCCTCCAACTGCTCCAGCCGCTTCATCATCTTATCGAATTCGCGGTCGGATATTTCCGGCTTCGCCTGAATGTAATACAGCCGGTTATGATGCTCGAGCTGCTGGCGCAGTTCTTCGATTTCTTTTTGAACGCTCATGGAAATATCCGCAATGAATCAGGGAAAGCGCAGGCAGGTCAGGAGTCAGATTCTTTGAGCAGTTTTTCCTGTTCCGCCTGTTTGAGGTCGGCTTCGACCATCAGGCGTGCGAGTTCTTCAAAGGTGACTTTGGGTTCCCATTTAAGCTTTTCACGGGCTTTGGTGGGGTCCGCACAGAGCAGCTCGACTTCTGCAGGTCGATAAAACTGCGGATCGATTTCAACATATTTTCGCCAGTCGAGTCCGACAGAACCGAAGGCGGCTTCCAGAAATTCACGAACCGAATGCGTTTCGCCGGTTCCGATCACAAAGTCATCAGGTTTCTCCTGCTGGAGAATCAGCCACATCGCTTCGACATAATCGCCGGCGAAACCCCAGTCCCGCTTCGCGTCGATATTTCCCAGATAAAGTTTGTCCTGCATCCCGAGTTTGATACGTGCGATCGCCTTGGTAATCTTGCGGGTTACGAAGGCTTCCCCCCGTCGCGGCGATTCGTGATTAAACAGGATGCCGTTACAGGCAAACATGTTGTACGATTCGCGATAGTTAATCGTCAACCAGTAGGAGAAGACCTTGGCACAGGCGTACGGGCTGCGGGGATGGAACGGCGTGGTCTCGCTCTGAGGGGTCTCAACGACCTTACCGAACATCTCGCTGGAAGATGCCTGGTAGAAACGAACCTGCTTGCCCTTCTGCTGTTCATAATACCGGATTGCATCCAGCAGACGCAGAGTGCCGACACCTGTGACTTCCGCGGTGTATACTGGAATGTCAAACGAGAGACGAACGTGACTCTGAGCGGCCAGGTGATAGACTTCGTCGGGCTTGACCCGATCCAGAATTTCATTCAGATTCGAGCCTTCTGCGAAATCACAGTAATAGCAATTATGAGGGGGTTCACCGATCCCCGGCTTACTGCAGGATGTGATTCCATGGACTTCATAGTCTTTACTTTCCAGGAACCGGGAAAGGTAATATCCATCCTGGCCATTAATTCCAGTGATCAGGGCAACTCGACTCACGACACGAATCCTCTATGTAAACACTTTGATGGTAGTAAAAAAGGCTGGATCTTCCGCCAGCATCTGCAAGTTTAGTGGTTTTCCCCCAAATCGCAACGGTTGAATGACAGCCTGATGAAAGCGATCTATTTACCATCCTGATTCTGGGCCGACCGGTGCCCCTTGATGTAGTATTTCAGAATTTCCCACCGTCTGATGACCCCCAGCATACGATGCGGCTGTTCGCGTGAAACGACCGGCAGACAATCGTAGGAACCTTCGCGAAATTTGCTCCAGACCCGTGCCAGGGAATCGTCGGGATAAACAACGGTTTCCAGATTATTCGCCAGGTCAGCCGCGCGGACCAGGGAACCAATCTTGGGGTCAAACAGGGTATTACTCAGATCCTGATAGCGAATGACGCCCACGACCTCTTCATTTGGACCAATCACGGGGAATGTATTGTCGTGGCTGTGTTCGATAAACGATATCACTTCATTGAACGTCGCTGTCTGGGCAATGCCCTTGACGTTCTTACGATATAGCTGTTCGACCAGAATCTGATCGGGAGGTTGATCGATTTCGGACAACAGGCCGAAGGAGACCAGAAAGCGGCGGATCATCGACTGGAATTCGCTGATCGGATCGCCGGCGGTATGATGAATCGCATGGATCAGCGGGACTTCCCCTGCCCGCAGGACAGACTGGCGAATCATGATGGGACCGACAATTTCGAAGAAGACCACCGATCCCAGAATGATGGTCTGCAGGTGACCGCCCAGCACGGGATCCCGGCTGACGGCGATTGCCGATAGTGCGATCGCAGCACCCGCCTGGGCAAACAGGGCTGTTCCCAGCCAGAGTGAGACTTCGGGTTCTTCTCCCCGCATCCGGGCCGGTATGAAAATACCGATGTATTTTCCGACCAGACGCAGCACGATGTAGCTGCCCCCAATCAAACCGGCTTCAATAAACTGCTGTGGTTTGAGTTCCGCTCCGTGAATGATAAAAAACAGTACACAGAGGAAACCGGTCAGCGGGTACAGCTCGGCTTCGACCTTCGGGACATCCTCTTCAGCCAGCGAGTTCGCGACTGTGAAACCCATCGCCAGAAACGTCAGCATATAGGGTACGCCAGTTGTCCGACATAAGCCGAGTGCCAGCGCAATCAGACCGACAAACATGATCAGACGACGGCTGCCTTTGATGATGGAGCTACCGTAGCTGATCATCAGGCCGCCGAAGACGCCGATGAAGACGGACCCGAAAATATCAAGCAGCAGGTGCCCCAGTTGAGGCAGAACAGAGGCATGCGCACTGTCCCCCTGCAGAAAGAAGACTGCGACAAATATGACTTCGAATGCGATGATGGAAATCAGGTTGTTGAGGGCCACCAGGATACCGGTGTATTCTGAGATCGGCCCCTCGGACTGCATTTCTTTCAACACGAGAATCGTCGTCGCCGGTGCAGTGGCGATCGCGAGCGCCCCGAGCAGGATCGCCGCTCCTGGAGATTCCCCCACCAGCAGCAAACCCACGAATACTATGAAAAAAGTGCCGAGGACCTCTCCGACCGAAAGCGGTAAGACTCGTTTAAACAGGCGACGCAGACGAGAGAGTGTGAAGTGATTCCCCAACCCAAACAGAACCAGTGCCATAGCCAGGTCTGTCAGCGGCTTGAGCTCTTCCAGGTGTTCATGGGGAATCAAATCCAGAATCGCTGGCCCCAGAATCACTCCGATCAACAGATAGGCGGTCACTTTGGGCAGGCGAAAGAGCTCTCCCAGGGTACCTGCCAGCAAGCCAGCTGCTAGAAAGATTCCCAGAGTAAAGATGATATGCCATGAGCCCATTCGAACGTCCTGTTCTGGAGGTGATGAAATTGATTACGGGCCGATTATAGCAGATCAAGGTGAGCGGTCGATCCTGAACCCGGCTCTCCGGCCTTAAAAAAATGATAGTAAAGTATTATCAGATATCAAGTTCGAGCTAACGCTATTTCACCCCTTATTCATCGAGACGTCGTCCGGGCCTGAAGAGACGATCAGTCCAGATTCATGGTCACCGTCTTCAATTCCGTATAGTTGGCAAGTCCGGCCGCACCCAACTCACGACCGATGCCACTCCGTTTGAATCCACCAAAGGGAGCGGCGGCATCAAATACATCGTAGCAGTTCACCCAGACGGTTCCGGCCTTGATACTCTGGGCCATAAGATGTGCTTTCTTTACATCACTGGTCCAGACTGCAGCCGCCAGTCCAAACTGAGTGTTGTTGGCTCGCGTAACGACTTCATCCAGGCTTTTAAATGGAAGAATGCTCAATACAGGTCCGAATATTTCATCGGTGGCAATCGGCATATCATCGGTCACCTGATCGAAGACCGTCGGTTCTACGAAGTAGCCTTTCTCGCCAAACCGGGATCCACCGGTTACGCATTTTGCCCCGGCTTCAGTCCCTTTTTGGATGTAGCTCAGAATCTTCTCCATCTGTGCCTGATCTACCTGTGGCCCCTGAGTGGTCTCGGGATTGAGAGGATCTCCCAGCTTACGGGCCGAGGCTCTCTCGACAATCTTAGCCACGAATTCCTCATGAACGGCTTCTTCTACGAACAGTCGACTGCCGGCACAACAGCACTGCCCCTGGTTAAAGAACAAACCAAACTCAGCTCCCGCGACAGCAGCGTCCAGATCGCAGTCGGCGAATACGACATTCGGACTTTTTCCCCCCAGTTCAAATGTCAGGCGCTTGAGGGTCTGGGCTGCATCAGCCATGATGATTTTGGCGGTCGCATCTTCCCCTGTGAAGGCAATCTTATCGACATCCGGATGTTTGACTAAAGCGGCCCCTGCGGTGGGACCATAACCTGGCACTACGTTGATGACCCCGGGTGGATAACCGGCTTCCATCGCCAGTTCCGCCAGACGCAGGCAGGAAAGCGGTGTCTGTTCTGCCGGTTTCATGACGATTGTGCAACCGGCCGCCAGTGCAGGTGCCCATTTCCAGGCAACCATCAGCAAGGGAAAGTTCCAGGGAATGATCTGACCGGCGACACCGATGGGTTCACGTCGGGTGTAGCAGAAATGGTTTCCGCGGATCGGTATCGTCGTGCCTTCAATCTTGTCTGCCCAGCCGGCATAGTACCGCAGGCAGTCAATCACCAGAGGCAGGTCTGCAGCACGACTGTCACGAATCGGTTTGCCGTTATCCAGAGACTCCAGTGCAGACAGCTCTTCAATGTTTTCTTCAATCAGGTCGGCCAGACGATACATCAGCCGCCCGCGATCCCGGGCATCCATCTTCGACCAGGGGCCTGTTTCAAAAGCAGCCCTGGCAGCTTTAACGGCCAGATCGATGTCAGCTGCATCCCCTTCCGCTACTTCTGCGATGATTTCTTCTGTAGCCGGATTGACTGTCGCAAAGGTTTTCCCGCTGACCGCATCACACCATTCACCATCAATCAATAACTGAGTTCTGCGAATCTGGGGAGCAACTGCTACGGTATCTAAAGCGTCTGTGGCCATGACGTGATCTCCTGAGGTTCTAGCGCGCGAAATTGGATCAGGAACAAAGGTTGTCCATCAACAGACACTAAATACAGGTCTGCTCTACCCTTTCATTCTGATGTTTTTTGCTCTGCTTCTCAAGAGGGATGTGGGACTGCGCGCAGAATTCACGCAGTGGGAGTCATTTTTAGCAGAAGTGACTGGCTTAGATGGCCCGCAGAATCGCAGCTGCACTCTGACCAAAGGCGGTTCGGCTGACCGACATCGTCGTTGGTGTAATGAGCGGCCGCACTTCACCGTGCACGATATCCAGGTTACACATTGGATCCGGCGTTTCGTAGTTCAACGTGGCTGGAGTCGCACCATGCCGCAGCGACAGAATACTGGCTGCGAGTTCAACAGCTCCAGAGCCGGCATCGAAGTGACCGAAGTAGCTCTTCAGTGCTGTAATCGGGATCTTAACCGCATCATCACCGAACAGACGGTGGTAAGCACGTGCTTCGACCTGATCATCGATTTTCGTGCTCTTACCGTGGGCATTGATGTGGCCCAGTTCGGAAGGTCTGATTCCTGCCTGACGGACAGCCGATTCAACAGCCCGCATCAGGCCGGTATCGTTCTGCTCATCGGAGCTGCCATCACAGCCGGCACCGAGTCCGATCACTTCCGCATAGATCTCCGCACCACGGCGAACAGCGTGATCGTAGTTTTCGACAACGAAAGCTGCAGCACCTTCACCCAGAATTGTACCGTTGCGGTCACGATCGAATGGACGACAGGCACGTTTGGGATCTTCATCGCGTGAAAGCAGGTCGATGAGGTTTTTGCGGGACAGATCGACGGGGTTGATGTTGGAAGTACAGGCTCCGACAACCATGCAGTCGACTGCACCACGCTTGATCCAACGCATCGCTTCAGCCAGAGCCAGTAAGGCAGAAGAGTCCTGGCTGGTAATCGTGTTATTCGGTCCCTGAGCGTTATGCTCAATCGAAATATGGCAGGCTGGCATGTTGGGGAGCTGTCGCAGCATCCACAGGGGGGTAATCTGTCCCAGAACGTCTTCACCCCAGCGGGTAATTTCGAAGGAATCATCGGCAGCACAGCGGTTGACGGCTTCGACCAGTTCATCGGGAGTCGTCGGAATGTGACCGGCACCAAAGGAGACACCAAAACGCTCAGGATCGACGGTTCCCCGCTTGATACCCGCGTTTTTCACAGCATCTGAAGCAGCAGACACCCCAAGCTGAATGTCGCGTGACATAACTTTGATGAATTTTTTGTTGTAGAGGTGTTCGTCCGGATTGAAGTCTTTGACCTCTGCAGCCAGTTTGGACGGAAGATTCTCGATCGGGATTGATTGCAGACGATCAATCCCCGAAACACCTGAACTTATATTGCGCCAAAAACTGTCTATACCGATACCAATTGGAGATACAACTCCAATTCCGGAAATGACCACGCGCGTTTGATTTGACCCAGCCATCTTAGCCTGACCCTTAATTTCCTACAGAGAAACAGCTCCAGTCCCTTTTGCGAACTGTTTCAGCCTATAGTTATAAGATCTACGTAACTCTCGACTTAACACATTCTGTGTCAAGCAAGTGGAGAATTACCACTGCAGCTTATCTCGAGTTCCTTCTCCTGTATTTATTATCGGAAAAAGGCAACCCAAAATCTGAGAGTGATCTCAAACCCTGCTTAATATCCCTTAAAGTAGTCAGATTTAACAAGTTATATCGCTATAACCGGTTAGCAGGCCAGTTGGCAAAAAGGTGAGACTTAATTCCGGACTGCGCCCGCAGAACTCAAGGAAGGTGCTGTAAAAGCAAGGTGGAATGAGAGATAAAACTCCCGTTTCAGGTTGGAAATCCTTTTCACAGTTTTGAGTGAAATCCAGCCAGAACTAATAATATAATTGAGGTCCCCTTCAATCATACCTGGTTTCTGGTAGATACCAATCAAGGTGCATTACACACTTACCAGACGAATTTGTCAAGCGAATTCACAGAAAAGCTGCCCTGAACGGTACTTTCAGCCTGACTGCCAGAGTTTGACACTTGAGCAGCCAGGCCGTCTATTAGGCATCGATAATTTCGAAAATCGCTTCCACTTCAACTGCCACACCCGTAGGCAGCGCTGCAAAACCGAGTGCACTGCGGGCATGATAGCCATCGCCGGCCTTGCCGTAGAGTTCGTGGAACAGATCAGAAGCACCATTAATCACCAGGTGCTGATCGGTAAAATCAGGAGTGGAATTGACACAGCCGAGCAGCTTGATGACCCGCAGTCCATCGAGTGTTCCGTGCTCATCGCGAACTGACCGCAGAATCTTGACGGCACAATCGCGGGCCGCAGCAATCCCTTCTTCGAGGCTTACGTTTTCACCCAGACGTCCCTTCTGATCACTCACATGACCTGAAGTCATCAACAGGTTACCGGTACGAATACAGAGATTGAGATACCCAGGTTCAATGGGCTCAAAATTCAGCCCCAGTTCAGCAGCTTTCTGCTCAGCGGACATAGTCGACTCCTCCAGGAAAGAACATTTAGTAATTCATTCCGCGTACTTTAGAAGGATTGCCACCGATTTACAATCGAGGTGACTCAGATAAAGAACTGGAAGTCCCCCGCCGAAGGGAAGGCATTTTGAAAATGCTGAATTTCTGGCCGCTTCTGCTCTGCCTGCCAGAGAATGGAGATCACATCGAACCGTGCGGAATGCTTCAGCAGGCCATGCTTTTTAAGAAAGACGCCTGCCAGACGGGTCAGCTGTTTCTGCTTCTGTCCTGTTACGGACTCGAAGGGCTGACCTTTCGCTGTCGATTTCCTGGTTTTGACTTCGACAAAGACGACCGTTCCCTGATCGAGGGCGATAATGTCGATTTCGCCGAGTTCAGTGCGATACTGGCGAGCAAGGATCTGATAACGGTGTCGTTTCAGATAACGGACGGCGGCACGCTCACCCCGATCACCTAGAAATCTGCCAAACCAGTTTCCAGCCATAAGCAGCCTCTTCGACAAGGGGCAGGCTCAATCGTAAGTGCGCACCAGAACGTCTAACAGCAGCACTGCTGCAGTGACAGTGCTGCTGTTTCTGTTTCGATCGATTACTCGCCGTCTCTTTTGGCGCGACGCTCGGTCAGACGGGTTGCTTTACCAACGCGATCGCGGAGGTAGTACAGTTTGGCGCGCCGAACGCGACCGTGCCGTTTGACGTCCAGCTTGGCGATTTTGGGAGAGTGTACAGGGAAAATTCGCTCTACACCTTCACCGGCTACGATGCGACGAACGGTGAAGTTTTCACGGGTTCCGCTGCCGCGACGGGCAATCACAACACCGGTGAAAACCTGGATGCGTTCCTTGCTACCTTCCTTGATACGGGTATGCACGTCGACGGTATCGCCGATTTCGAACTCAAGCGGCTCTTCACGAAGGCTTGATTCTTCTACTTTTTTCAATAATTCCTGCATGACTTCAAGTCCTCTTGGCACGCCTGGCTGACTCCGAAAGAGCCCCTGAGAACGTGCTGTTTACATAAAAAATCAGGTTGAATTTGATTCCGACTCAGTGAGAAGATCATTTCGTCGCTCGCGAGTTCGCTGCAGACTCTGCTCATGCCGCCAGCGCGCAATCTCCTGATGATTTCCACTTAATAAGACTTCCGGAACTTCCATTCCACGAAAGTTTTGAGGCCGTGTGTACTGCGGATATTCGAGCAGTCCCGATTCCGAAAAGGAATCATATTTGGCACTGCTCTCGTCTCCGAGTACTCCGGGTATCAACCGGATCACAGTCTCGATAATCAACATGGCCGGGACTTCCCCTCCGTTGGTGATGAAGTCGCCTGCCGAAATTTCCATTGGCTCCAGACCAATGCGGATTCGTTCGTCGAACCCCTCGTATCTTCCACACAATAAGGTGAGCTGACGTTCTTGGGATAACTCCTGGGCCAGTTTCTGATTCAGTGTTTTCCCCTGGGGGGTCAACATGATCAGCTTACCGGGTTCCGGAACCACCTGTTGAACATGCTCTACACATTGATAGACCGTGTCACAGCCGATCAGCATCCCTGGTCCACCGCCGTAAGGGCGATCATCTACCGAGGCATGCTTGTCTGTTGCCCAGTCCCTGAAATTCCAACGCTGAATCTCGACCAGTTGATTTTGAATCGCCCGCTTGAGCAATCCCTGCTCAAGATAGCTGTCAAACAGTTCGGGAAACAAAGTCAGAATATCAAATCGCATAATGCTCACTCACAGAGCAAAACGTCAGGGTTGACGCAGACCTTACTCTTCTGTCGGGGTTTCTTCAACAGCGGTCTCTTCTGCAGATGCTTCAGCTGTTTCAGCTGATTCGCCAGCTTCTGCTTCCGGTTCGGGAGCAGGAGGTTCTTTGGGAGCCTGCATGGGAGCCGGTGCCGCAGCGGAACCGAATTTGTTTTTCTTGACCTTCTTGATCAGTGTTGCCACGTTTTCGGAAGGTTTAGCACCAACTGACATCCAGTAATCAACACGTTCCATGTCAATCACGACGCGCTGTGCTTTGTCAGCGACGGAAGTGTCATAGGTACCAATTTCTTCGATCGCTTCACCGTCACGTTGTTTGCGTGAATCCATTACACAAATACGATAGAACGGGCGATGTGTCCGGCCCATTCTTTTCATACGAATTCGAACTGCCACAAATTTCTCCTTTAGGATACTAACTCTAAACTTTGGAAGATACAAAAATTGAATTCAATTGAGATCGCCTCTGAATCAGCGATTCTTTTTTCGCTGTTTCTTTTTGGCTTTTTTGTCTTTTTTTCGTTTCTCACGCAGCTTGCTGATATCACCACCACGCTTGCTGCGTTCTTTTTTCTTCGTCATGCCTCCCATGGGGTCCATCATGCCCCCGGAAGAGAGCTCGCGCATCGCTTTCATCTTGTCACGCATGCCCATGCCGGCCATTTTCTGCATCATGCCGGCCATGTTATTGAAATCCTTGACCAGACGACTGATGTCCGATGGATCAGAGCCACTTCCCATGGCAATCCGGCGGCGACGGCTGTGATCGATCAGTTCGGGATTTTCCCGTTCTGCGGGAGTCATCGAACCGATGATCGCATCAATCCGCTTCATTTCCGCACCAGGGTCGACATCCGGATTTGTATCCAGTAGTCCCCCCACTCCGGGAATCATTTTCATGATTTCCCGCATGGGACCCATTTTGCGGATGGTCGCCATCTGCTTCTGGAAATCAGTCAGGGTAAATTTACCCTGCGCCATCCGGTTCTGGAGGTCGGCTGCTTCTTCTTCATTGAATTGCTGCTGCGCCTTCTCCACCAGGGAGACGACGTCGCCCATACCCAGAATACGTCCCGCCATCCGGTCTGGATGGAATGTTTCCAGGCGATCGAGGGCTTCTCCGACACCGATAAACTTGATGGGAACTCCGGTGACTTCCTTCACACTCAGAGCGGCACCACCACGGGTATCACCATCCAGTTTGGTCAGAATGACGCCATCCAGTTCCAGCGCTTCGTTGAACGCTTTGGCACTGTTGACAGCGTCCTGACCTGTCATCGCGTCGCAAGCGAAAATGACCTGGTCGGGCTGGAGCTTACGTTCGATCTGCTCCAGTTCCTTCATCAACTCATCGTCAATGTGCAGACGACCGGCGGTGTCGAGAATGACCGTATCGACATTTCCGAATTTCTTCGCCTGACTCAGACCATTCTGACAGACTTTGACGGCGTTGTTTCCGTCCGGAGCCTCTGCATGAACCGGCACTTCTACCTGACCGGCAATGACTTTCAACTGTTCGATCGCCGCAGGACGCTGCAAGTCGGCAGCGACGAGCATCGGCTTTCGCCCCTGCTCTTTCAGCAGGCGGGCCAGCTTACCACAGGTTGTGGTTTTACCACTCCCCTGCAGACCACACATCATAATGACGGTGATGCCTGACTTTTTGAATTCGAAACCGGGTTCGACCGGGCCCATCAGGTTGATCAGTTCCTGGTGGACGATCCCGATGATCTGCTCATCAGGGCGAACGGCTTTCAGAACTTTCTCACCAACTGCCTGCTCGGTCACCCGATCAATAAAGCTGGTGGCTATTTCATAATTAACGTCTGCTTCCAGCAACGCCTGTCTGACCTGGCGCAACCCGTCCCTGATATTGCCTTCGGTGAGCTTTCCCCCCTTGGCAAGACCGGTGAGTGCATCTTTCAGATTGGCAGTTAATCCTTCAAACACTTTAGATAACCAGACCGTTAAATGTTAATCGTGGGTGCATTTATCGCTTGGAAAAGGGATAAAAACAGTGCCTCAAATCAGCTCGTCCTCAATGGAAACTGAGCGCCAACACGCAACGTAAGCCAAGCAATAACCGCAGGTTAAGACTCGCGGAGACTGTCGATTTCGCTGTTGGTATTCATGAAGTTATGATGAGGCAATAACTTGCATCAAGCCGTGGAGTTTAAAAACTGACTGAACAATACACAACGGTTCCAGCCCACCTTTTTAAAATTCTTACCCCTTTTGGTCCACAGATTTCCTACAATGTCATACACAAGCCGCAACATTCTGCAATAATGTCATCAGGCAGCGGACTCTGAGTCAGCCGATTATCTGCCCCTGATGGGGCTGCAGCTGTTTTTTTGGATTTGTTGATCCCGGAAACCTTATAATCAGGCACCAGATCGTGTATGGTTCGTGATTGCGAAAGACTGCTCCCGCCTTAACTGGCCACCAGTACACAAGGACCGTCCAGCCTGCTATCGTGTCACGTATTATTAGAGTGTCACCACAATTCATCACAGGCAAGACCTGGTCAAACGATTCTGTCAGAGAACCATCCAAGTTGGAACGAAGAAAACGAAAATGAGTAACACACAAAACCTGTTTAACAAAGTCTGGGATTTACACGCCGTCAAAACTCTGGAATCCGGTCAGGATCAGCTGCTGATCGGCCTGCACTTGATTCACGAAGTAACCAGTCCTCAAGCTTTCGAAATGTTACGCGACCGTGATCTTAAAGTTTTGTTCCCTGAACGGACCATTGCCACAGTCGACCACATCGTCCCCACTGAGAATCAGGCACGCCCCTTCGAAGACAACCTGGCAGAACAGATGATGTCTGCGATCGAGAAGAACTGTGCGGAATTTGGCGTCACGCTGCTAGATGTCTCCGATGACCGTCAGGGTATTGTGCACGTCGTTGGGCCGGAACAGGGACTGACACAACCCGGCATGACAATTGTCTGTGGTGACAGCCATACGAGTACTCACGGCGCTTTTGGTTCGATCGCACTGGGAATTGGGACCAGCCAGGTTGCCCATGTGCTGGCCACCCAAACCATGGCACTGGGACGTCCTAAAGTCCGCCAGGTTAAGGTGAACGGTGAACTTGGACCAGGCGTAACCGCAAAGGATGTCACCCTTTACATCATCCGCAAACTGGGTGTTCAAGGTGGCGTTGGATACGCCTACGAATATGCCGGCGATGTCTTCGACCGAATGACAATGGAAGAGCGGATGACGGTCTGCAACATGAGCATCGAAGGTGGTGCCCGCTGTGGATATATCAATCCCGACCAGACCACTATCGATTATCTCCGGGGGCGCCCGCATGCTCCCCAGGGAGAGGCTTTCGAGAAAGCAGCCGAATGGTGGCTCAGTCTGGCCTCTGGCCCGGATGCCGAGTTTGACGATGTTGTTGAATTCGATGCAGCTGATATCGAACCTACTGTGACCTGGGGTATCACCCCCGCACAATCCGTTGGCGTTTCCGAGTCACTGCCCACTGTCTCCAGCTATCCTGCAGACGAGCAGACGCTGATCAAAGAAGCCTATCGGTACATGGAACTCGAAGAGAACCAGCCGATCAAAGGCCAGAAGATCGACGTCGCTTTCATCGGCTCATGTACCAACTCGCGAATTTCCGACCTGCGTGAAGCAGCGAAAGTCGTCGAGGGACGGCATGTTGCAGAACACGTTAAAGCCCTCGTTGTTCCCGGCTCTCAGCTGGTTCGTAAACAGGCCATCGAAGAAGGACTGGATAAAATCTTCATCGAAGCTGGCTTTGAATGGCGTGAAGCCGGTTGTTCCATGTGTCTGGCCATGAACCCGGATAAACTGGTGGGCAACCAGCTGTGTGCTTCTTCCAGCAACCGTAATTTCAAAGGACGACAGGGAAGCCCCACAGGCCGTACCCTGCTGATGAGCCCGACCATGGTTGCCGCTGCTGCCGTCAGTGGCTGCGTCACCGATGTCCGCGAGCTGTCAGGTGCCGCTACCGCGTAATCTGTCAGACTCACAGGACCGTCCAACCTTACGAACAGCCAATTCCATTTAAGATATATTTGAAGACCGAATCATGACTAAAATTGAATCCGTAACCGGAACAGGTATCCCTCTGCTGCTGGATGACATCGATACAGACCGCATCATTCCCGCCCGCTTTTTGCGGTGCGTAACCTTTGAAGGTCTGGGAGAGCATGCATTCGAAGACGATCGCCTGCAGGACCCGGACCATCCGTTCGATAAACCCCAATACCAGAACGCGTCCATCCTGATCGGCGGACGAAATTTCGGCTGTGGCTCTTCACGTGAACACGCCCCCCAGTCATTGATTCGCTGGGGAATCCAGGCGATTATCGCTGAATCCTATGCGGAAATTTTCTTCGGCAACTGCACCTCACTGGGTGTACCCGCCGTCTGTGCTTCGCGTAAATCTCTGGAACAACTGGATCAGGCTGTGAAGGCCAATCCCGACCAGGAAATCACTGTCGACCTGTTGACAATGAAGGTTCGTTGTGGTGATCAGGAGTTCGATTGCACGCTGCCTGATAATGCACGCTCCGCCTTGACCACAGGTACCTATGACTTCCTGGCACAGCTGCTCAAGAGTACTGACGAAATCAAAGACCGGGCCGCTGATGTGCCTTACTTTACTTCGTTTGCCTGAGTCAACGAGTTCAGAACTCCGCCTGTTTGAGTACAGGCGGAGGTTTCGGCGTCTGTCAGGCAAGCGCACGACTTGACATACCCAAGATGTCCCCATGTCAGAAAAAAAATCGAGAAGTAATCGGCGAGACTTTCTGACCGGCCGCGTCCTGAAACAGGCTGCGGAGCGGGTTGGAAACGATATTGCTGATTACCTGAATGACGCGACGGAAGATTTTGCCGCCCCCTCCGGTGGCTCAACAATCCGTCTGAGCACACGGGCCATGGCAACTGAGTTTGCAGTTGTCATGAACCCCGGCCCCAGTCAACAGGTGATGCACGCCTCCGATGCTCTGGACCTGATCCATGAGCTCGAACATCTGATGACAGTCTACAAGCCCACCAGTGAGATGTCGCGCGTCAATGCACAGGCCGCAAATGGTGCCATCTCCATGGATCCGCGACTATTTGAAATCCTGGACCGCTCACGCGAAATCAGCGTTGATACGAAAGGTGGCTTTGATCCCTCCTCCGGTCCCTTGATTGCTCTCTGGCGTGAATGCCGCCTGCAGGGACGGATTCCCACTGAAAACGAGATTTCAGACTGCCTGTCTCATACCGGCATCGATCAGTTTGAATTTGACAATCTGGCCCACACCATCCGCTATTGCTCGCCCCAAAATGAACTCAATCTGGGAGGCATCGGCAAAGGCTATGCCCTTGACCAGGCAGGACGGTTTCTACAAGATCAGGAACTGGAAGACTGGCTCTTCTACGGCGGCTTTAGCAGTATTCTGGCCCGGGGCACACACAATCAACTGCCAGGCTGGCCTGTGGGAATTAAAAACCCACTGTTTACCAGCCAGCGACTGGGGACGATACTGCTCAAGGACTGCTCGATGTCGACCAGCGGTTCTTCCGTGCAGCATTTTCGGCATCAAGGGAAGCGTTACGGGCATATTCTCGACCCCAGAACAGGCTGGCCGGTCTCAGAATTACTGTCTGTAACGGTTATTGCCCCTGATGCAGCCCTGGCAGACGCACTTTCCACCGCTTTTTACGTAATCGGCATCGAAAAGGCTCTGGAGTATTGCGATAATCATACAGAAATCGGTACGATCTTAATTCCCCCGCCTGCGCATGGCAGAAAACTCTCTCCGGTGATTCGTGGAATCCCCAATGAGTTTCTGTTCCTGGACCGCGACCAATTGTTGTCATAACTGTTTGTCGCTATAAGGGAATCTTCAACAGAACAGACTGATTTCCGGCAATTGTTATCTCTTCACCAGAGAGACCTGCCTGCCCTGTTCTGATGAATGCTGATCTCAGACAAGACAGACAATGTCCTGTCGTCTTCAGCGTCGTCCGCCTGTCAAAATTCAGCACAGATTGTCTCTGCTGATCACACAGCGTCGCGACCACCATTACGGAAACACAAGCCAAACCCATAGAAATCCCCTAAAATCAAGAGGATTGACGAGTGCAAGATTTAAAGAAAATTACAGGGATTGCCATCCTGTTCATCGTTGTCTTACGCCTTTCCATCGGCTGGCAGCTGCTGTACGAAGGCATGTGGAAAATTGAAACGCTCAGCTCAACCAGACCCTGGACTGCTGCAGGCTATCTGAACAATGCCAAAGGCCCCTTCCGCGATCAGTTCCGCGGTATGACAGGTGACCCTAATGACCTGAACTGGCTGGATGCAGACAAAGTCAAAGCCAAGTGGACTGCCTGGGAACAGCGTTTCCTGAACCACTACCCAAACCTGACCGACGAACAGAAATCGCGCCTGCATCAGATGATTCATGGCAACAAATATTTTGCTGCCAAATTGAGCGCCTTACCTCCCGAAGTCACAATTGACGGCAGCCTGGGAAGCGTGGTCAGTTACGACTCCGAACGTAAATTGCTGCTCATTGATGGTGAAAAGCACATTACACCTCGCGAAAAGCAGCGACTGCAGTCGATGGTGCCCGTGAAAAAAGGAGCAGATGGTAAACTGACCGGCGGTACCGAACTCGATCGCGAATTTTACGACGCCGTTGATAAGGCCTATGCTCGCTCTTCCCGTCTGAGCTACATCGAAAAAATGCAGGCTTCACTGCGGGGTAACCCGGAACTGGCAGGGGAGATTGATGTCGAGCAGAAAGGGACGATCGACGGAAAACGGATTGGTAAGATCGAACAGTACCAGATCGCCCTGGATCGATATGAACAGAAACTGGCCAAGGCGGACCAGGATTACAAAGTGGATCATCTCAACAAAATCTGGTCTGAAATCCAGCAGATGAAAGGCGAACTGGTCAACCCGATTCGCGCCATGGAAGATGAAATGGAGTCGGAAGCCCGGGAGCTTCTGACTGCCGAGCAACTCGCAGCCGGACCGGTTCCACCGGAAAACACACAGATCCATCGAGTCAACATGATAACCATCGCCAGCCTGACGGTTCTGGGAATCCTGTTGCTGATTGGCTTGGGAACCCGCGTCGCAGCCATCGCTGCAGCCGGCATGCTGCTTTCCTTCTATCTGGTCATGCCGCCCTGGCCGGGAGTTCCTGAAGCACCAGGTCCGGAACACAGCTTCATCGTCAACAAGAACCTGATCGAAGTCATCGCCCTCCTGGCGATCGCCGCACTGCCCACAGGATCGTGGTTTGGTATTGATGGACTGTTTTACCGATTTTTCCAGAAACGGAAAAAAACAGCGAATAAAGCCAGTTAAATCAGGACCAAGTAACGTAATAAGTAAAGGTACAGCTTACAAACGCCTTATTTCCCACCTATAATAACCACTAAACCTTAAATTTCCTCCAATAAGGTAACACTTACGCGTTGCGTACCAGGGAGAACCAATATGAATTTGACACCTGAACAGGAACAAATCGGTAAAGACAACTTCAACGAAGCAGTTTCGTTCACACGACGTGATTTCATCACGACCGCTGCAGCTGCGACAACCGGCCTGGGAGCTGCCTACTTCGGCTATGAAAAGCTCAAAGGTAAGCCGGTGAAAGTTGGTTTTATCGGCACCGGTGATGAAGGCAGCGTGCTCATCACACAGCACCCGCCCGAATACATGGAGATCGTGGCGATTGCCGACCTGCGGCCTTCCAACCGTAAAAAAGCCATGCACGGTCACGGTAACGAACACCGCGTGGGTCTGATCAATAAACTGGGTGATGAAAAAGCAGCCAAGATCAAACAGTTTGATGATCATAAGAAGCTGATCGCCGCCAAGGACCAGCTGGGTCTGGAAGCAGTCGTCATCGCCGTTCCGCTGAGCCAGCATGCTCCGATCGCCATGGCAGCTCTGGATGCAGGACTACATGTCCTCTCTGAAAAGCTGATGGCTCACAATATTACCGAGTGTAAAGAGCTCATCAAAAAAGCCCGTGAGAAAAATCTGCTGCTGGCTGTAGGTCACCAGCGTCATTACAGCGTTCTGTACGATAACGCCAACCAGCTGGTCAAAACCGGTCTGCTGGGCGATATTCGCCACATCCGCGCTCAATGGCACCGCAACAACAGCTTCCCCGGTCGTGACAGCTGGCGGAAGGGTGTTCCCAAAGAGGACAAAGCAGCCTTGGAGAAAGTAGTCCAGGAATACGGCTACGACAATATGGACGAGCTCATCAACTGGCGTCTGTACAATAAGACCGGTGGTGGCCTGATGGCAGAGCTGGGTAGTCACCAGTTGGACGCCTGCAGTATCTTCCTGGGTAAAGTTCATCCGCTGGCCGTTCAGGGTTACGGCGGGAAAAACTTCTACGGTGTCAAAGGCATCGGATCCAAGGACAAACAGGAAGATGATCGCGAGATCGACGATCACGTCTACGTGACCTTCGAATTCCCCGGTCCTCACTATGATCCGGAAACGAATCCGCGTGACATCTGCATCGTGACTTACTCCTCGATCAACACCAACCGCTGGGAACCTTACGGTGAAACCGTCCTCGGTAGCCGGGGAACCCTGATCATGAAAACCGAAAAAGAAGCGCTGCTATTTAAAGAAGCCAGCCCTTCTACCGGTGGCGGTGGTCCTGACCAGCGTCTGTGGGTCATCAAGTCCAGCGATGGAAGTGGCCCGGTTCTCGATGCATACGAAACGACAGCACCTTCGGCTGCTGCTTCAGACACGACCAAAGCCATGGGCGATGAAATCAGCCGCGGTTACACGGAAGAGATGGAACACTTCTGTCACTGTATTCGTACCGACAACCACAAAGGTCCTCTTGAAGGCGGCCTGAAGTGTAACGGTACGGTCGCGATGGCAGATGCGATCATGGCACTCACAGCAAACCTGGCCATGAAGCACAAAGTCCGCATCGAGTTCAAACCGGAATGGTTCGATCCCGAGAACCCGGCCACCCCGGAAGCCGACTTTGCAGATAAAACTGCCTGAGTGCGGTCTATTGAATTCCAACTCGAATTCGACAATGATTCAACAATGCCGAGGAGTCCTTTCCTCGGCATTGTTTCTTTTTAAACCGTACTGACTTCTGCTTCAAAGGGGATCCACGTGTCGGAAGGACGCAAGGCAGGCCTGTTTCTCATCTTCGTAACTGTTTTTATTGATCTGCTCGGTTTTGGAATCGTACTCCCCCTGCTCCCGCGATATGGAGAGCATTTTGAAGCAGGCGGTACCACGCTCGGACTGTTAATGGCATCCTTTTCCGCCATGCAGTTTCTGTTCGCCCCGATCTGGGGGCGCCTGTCAGACCGTGTGGGACGTCGTCCGATATTGATTCTGGGACTCGTGGGCTCCACCTTCTTCTACGGCCTGTTCGGTTTCGCGACCTCGCTGGGGAACACGGGAACATTTCTGGGGATCGGCGCTTTAACCTGGCTCTTTATCACACGCATCGGAGCCGGCATCGCCGGAGCCACGATTCCGACAGCGCAAGCATACATCGCCGACATTACCGGTCCCAAAGAGCGCGGTAAAGGCATGGCCCTGATCGGTGCCGCCTTCGGTATCGGATTTACGTTCGGTCCACTCATCGGTGCTGCTTTTGTTTCTGCAGAAGCGGGAGCGACTCCCAGTGCTGCTCCCGGCTATGTGGCCAGCGTGCTCTCCGGCATCGCTGCGCTGCTGTCCATTTTCAAATTACCGGAATCACTCCAGCAGAAAACGACAGAGTCACAGACGCGCCGCCACCACTGGTTTGATATCGCCAGCTTCAGGCATGCACTCTCGAAACCACGGATCGGCCTGATTCTGTTGACGATCTTTTTAACCACCTTCGCTTTTGCCCAGTTCGAATCCACCCTCTCACTGCTCACGCAGGAACTCGGATTCGCTGCCCGCAGCAACTTCTTCATCTTTGCTTACATTGGTCTGATCCTGACGCTCAGCCAGGGAATTCTTGTGCGACGCCTGATCCCCAAGCTGGGGGAGTTTCGTATGGGCCTCATCGGAATCATCTTGATGGTCATCGGCCTGGTATTGATCGGAGTCGCCGGCAATTCCGGCTCCTATCCCCTGCTCTACGCGGTTCTCCCCATCTCGGTGATCGGCTTTTCTGCAACCACCCCTTCCCTGCAGTCTCTGCTTTCGCTGAATACTTCAGAGGATGAACAGGGAGGAATCCTGGGAGTCGGTCAGAGTATCTCAGCTCTGGCTCGAATCCTGGGGCCGCTGGCAGGAATCATTCTATTCAAGGGGACCAGTAATGGACTGGTCGCCGGCAGCATTACCGCTCCCTACTGGGCGGGAGCAGGGATCATGGTATTGGGGCTGCTGTTGATGAGCGGTCTTAGATCAGGCAATTCAGAATCGAATGTTTCTACACAAGTCGAAACTTAAGTCTAGAGAGCGGCTTTCGAACCTAGGCTTGTCCTAACTGCCGGAATTTGATAAAGATACCGCAGATTTGGTACAGATCTTTTCCGGTAATCATTCAGACAGGCACGGATGCCATGCTCAATCGAATCTTACAGTCAAAATGGACCAGACGCAGCTTACTCACTCTGGCCACTTTACCATTCGTCCTTTCCAGTATCGCTTACTGGAATGGTTCTACCGTGCAGAAATCGATGGCAGGAGCCCCTCGCCCTGCCCTGGCATTTGAAACATTTCTAGTTGACCGGGGAATGATCAAAGAGACCGAACGTGTCGTCGGTGCCCGATTTCGCTTCAAAAACCTGAGCGATCAGACCGTCACCGTCAAAGAACTCATTCCCAGTTGTGGCTGTCTGCAACCTCATCTGGAGAAACGGGTCTATGAACCTCATGAATCAGGCGAGTTCATCCTGAAAATGGAAACGGCGGGTGAATCTCCCGGACAGAAGGAGCTCTTCGTCGACTTCAAATACGAAGATACGATGGAACGCGTGGCCCGCCTGACCTTCAAAGTGGAACTGCCCGTACGCAGACTGGTTGTTAAACCGAAAGCACTGGTGATCTACCAGTTCACCCCCGGTCGCACCGTCCACCCCGTGACAGTCTCCGATTATCGTGGCGGTAAAGATTTTGAAATCACCGGCGTCAAAAGCACATCCAAATATGCCAAGGTGGAACTCGGTGCACTGGAAAACAATGATGGACTCCGACAACAAAAAGTGGATGTGATCGTAGAAGATCTTGTCCCCCCGGGAAAACATGACGGCCTGGTTGTGATTAAAACCAACGACACTGATTTCCCGGAACTCTACGTGCCTTTAATAATCCAGGGCCCCGATCAGAAAACCGTTCTCAGGCCCGAAGTCGCTTCGCCTCAGGCTAATTGAGGCGTCCTCAAAACCTGCGATCAGCAGTTTTTGTGACTTCTAAGACTTTTTTCTGACTATTTTTGTACGAAATCTCGACGCCTGCACCACTAATAATGATAGAGAACCCCGATTTCTCTTTAAATTATTAACTCCTTTCAGCTCAACAATGGTGCAGCATGCGTTTAACACTCAGAACTCTGATCGCTTATCTGGATGATGTTTTAGAGCCGGCCCAGATTAAAGAAATCGGCAAAAAACTGGAGGAAAGCAGCTACGCATCTTCTCTAGTGGAACGAATCAAAGATGTGTTACGCAGACGCCGCCTGACTGCTCCAGAAGTCGAAGGCCCCGGCTCTAACCTCGACCCGAATACGGTCTCAGAGTATCTAGACAACACGCTCCCCCCGGAAAGTGTGGCCGATGTCGAAAAGATCTGCCTGAACTCGGATGTCAATCTGGTGGAAGTCGCCGCTTCACATCAGATCCTGACCCTGGTACTGGGGGAACCAGCCACCGTTAACCCCGACACCAGAGAACGGATTTACGCCTTGGGGCCAGCCCTGCGCAGCGACCAGACAGAAGCGGCCCCTCAGACTCAGACGGCAGTTGCTGAACCTCCCGCCGCACCTCAGCCAGTTGCCGCAACGGCTCCCGTCAGAACCAGTACTCCGCCTCAACAACAGTCTATTCCCGCTCGAGAACCGGAGCCCTTTTCCTCGCGGATTCCAGACTACCTGAAAACCAAACCGCTCTGGAAGCGTTTTACGCCTTACGTTCTGATTCTGCTCACCGCAGTCGTCTGGGCTGGACTGTTCTTCAACGATCCGACCTTTTTCCCCTCATTCTTCTCACGGAATGATGCCACGCCGCAAGTGGCTGGCAATCCGGTTGACAACGAAGAAGTCGATTTATCTAAACCCCAGGAGCCAACACCAGATAAATCGACGCCCGCTCCAGCAGAGCCGGGAACTGACGTCGCAGCGACGACTCCTGAAAAACAGCCAGCCAAAACGACACCGCTTCCCCCCAAACCGGAGCCTGTCGGTGACACCGTGGCTATGAATACCAAGCCCCCCGCATTTGATGCTCCTCCGCCCGCTGATGCAGAAACAGCTGCTCCAACCGCAGTTCCCGCTAAGCCCCCCGTGGAGAACCTGCTGCCAGCCACTCCCGGCACGACAACACCTGCTGAATCTCCGACAACGCCTCCGGCTACTCCAGCAAAACCAGCAGACAATACCGTGGCCATGAACAGTCAGACTCCTGCAAATGCCGCTCCTGCAGCACCAGCGAAAATTGAAATGGCGGATGCCGCCCAGAAAGCACCGGCTGCACAAATTGAATCAGAAGATGGATTTTTCCTGGCCAAAGTCGATCAGAAACGTGAACTGGCAGATAAAAACGACTGGTTAATTCTTTCGAAGGTAATGCCAATCCACGCCGGTTCCGCAGTCGCGTCACCTGCACCGTTCACCGCTCGAATCAACATCCCCGAAGCCCTGTGCAAAGTGGTTCTGCTGCCCGGAACTGAAGTTACTTATCAAGGAAAAAACAAAGCCGCCGAGATGGGTTTCAAGATTCAGGAAGGCCGCCTGAGAATCGAAGCCTCTCGCGGGCTGAATGATGCCCGGGACGCAGCAGGACCAACTCTGTCGATCAAAGTCAACGATCAGCTGTGGCGTATCGAACTGGTCACACGCGACAGTGTCTGTGGCATTGAAATCGATCCCGTACAACCTACACATCCCGACCAGAAACCTGGCCCTGACAACTACACAGGTATTCTGTATGCCTATTCGGGGATGATCCGCTTCTCAGATGGATCCGGTAAGGTGCACACCATCGATGCCGGTCACTGGATGTCACTCTCCGCCAAAGACCGTAAGGCCGGACGAATCAACCCCTCCGACGGCGATAAACCCCTGCGAGTTCCGCATTGGGTCGAACCTAACTACAAAGACAATTCCTATCTGGCCCGTCGTCAAATCGCGGCTTTCGCCAAAGAGCTGAAAGACGACCAGCTGGTCTCTCTTACCATGCCCGCAATCACCAAGGATCTGAAACCCAACATATCGGATCTGGCAACCAAATCCCTGGCATTAACCAACCGTTACCAGGAACTGGTGAAGGTACTGAATGAAGTAGACCATCACGAGTCCCGAATGGAAGCTGTAAACGGCATTCGAAACTGGCTTTTACGTGATCCGGAAAACGGAGAGTTACTCACAGCGGCACTCCAGAAACAGTTTTCCCCCGAGATGGCAGAAACGATGGAACGCCTGCTCTGGGGATTCCAGAAACAGGATGCTCAGGATCGCTTCATCTCAGGCAGACTTGTGGAATGGCTGGAACATCCACATGTTGCTGTCCGGGAACAGGCTTTCAATTATATTCACGAATTGACAGATCGTCCCATCGACTACTCTGACATTGCAACTCCCACACAACGACGGTCAACGGCTCGACGCTGGTTCTCTCACATTGAAAAGCATGGCTCGCTGGTTGAACCTCAGGCTGCTCCTGTGAATCCACCTGAGAAGTCATTTAATCCCATCAACTGAGATCAAAATACCAAACCAGATCCAAGTCCGCCCCGATTCGGATCTGGTTCTATCACAAGATTAATTATGGACTTAGCTTCGCAATTAATTCCCGATATCAAATCAAAAAACGTGAAAAAATCAACGAACTCCTCTTGCTCGATTTTTTAACGACTGTTATCTTTCGGCCACCTCTCTCCCAGTCATATCCCGATGCGTTGCAAATCGTCAATATAAACTATTCCCTCCCGAACTAAACCATTTTCCGACAGTATGACACTCAGAAATGAGTTCTGAGCCATGCTTACAAATGATGGAGCTGTGCACGATGCACTCAACTCGAAACAGATTTTCGGTTCTCTGCAATCTGGCAATCTTATTATCACTGGGAACATTGACGTTATCCGGCTGTAATACCATGCATGGTGTGGCCAGTAACGAAATGGGAAATGGTTACTATCAACGCGGGGACTATGCACAGGCTCATGCAGCTTTCACCCGAGCAATCGCCAATAATCCTACGAATCCTGACTATGTCCATAATCTGGCAGTCGTAATGGAGAAAGAAGGAGATCTGGCCGGTGCGGAACAGACTTACCGCAACGCCCTGCGAGTTGATCCGACTCACCAGCCTTCACATCACGGACTGGCGGAACTGATGATCAGCCAGGGACGTCAACAGGAAGCCGCTCAGCACATTACCGCCTGGCGGGACACTCAGCCTTACATTGCCGAGTCTCACCTGGAAATGGCCTGGCTGCTTCAACAAAATGGTGACATGGTGGGAGCAGAACAGTCTCTGAAAGCTGCTTCAAACATTGACCCTAACCATCCCAAAGTGTTAGCACACATGGGACAGGTTTATCAGCAAAGTGGCCGTAATGAAGAAGCCCTGGCGATGTACGAACAGTCCCTGCAGTCTGAATGGTATCAGCCACAGGTTCAGTCCCGGATCGCTTCATTGAAAAAACCATATGCCCCCGCCAGCCCACAGGACCGGATTGTCGCGAAGGGATGGGAACATGGCCCCCTGGGCAATGGCAGCATGTTCCGTTACCAGACACGCACCGCTCAAGCCAGCCACACACACCCTCTTCCCACCTACACCGGCGGTGCTTCCAGCGGGACAGTGGCTATGATGAACTCACCACAGATCAGCCACGCAAATGCCTACTCCACAGGCAGCGTCGCCTCACAGCCGATGCTGGTGGCGCCCGGAACCGCAGGTCAGCCTGTCCCCTACGGTGTGGCAACCGCACCTGAACCGATCAACGTTGATCCAGCTCACTACCCGACAGAACCAGCCACCGCCGGTGCAGCCCCCGTTGTCCAACCCTATTGATTTTCATGATTTCGGTCAAAAAGTCGTGAGACTTTGCATCCGACTGCGTTGACCAGACATGGCGTCATGATAGAATAAGACTCCCACGGGATGTGGCTCAGCCTGGTAGAGCGCTGCGTTCGGGACGCAGAGGTCGCAAGTTCAAATCTTGTCATCCCGACTTTCAAGTCGTTAAACAGAAGCCACTTACAAACACGCACGCTGGTCCGTTATCCACCAAATCACCTTGGTCCGTTATTCTGTAATTTTTTGTGTAAAATTACAACGCTCCAGGCCTCTCAGAATCGCTTTTCTTGGCCTCAAAACTCCTTACGAGAGTTATCTATTCTAACTCCCACTCTAAAAGCAGAGAGCCTCTCTGACAGTAAGATGGCATCAATTTCCGGTGCCCATCATGGTGTGCGGGATGCTTAAGTAATCGCGGCGAGCTGATTGACATCCTGGCTGAATTAGGATGCCGCCCGCAACAAGTGGCGGGTCGTCTATTTCGGTAAGAAGTACCGCTTCGATGGCGGTAGCGGGAAGAGCGATCGCGAGGCCAGGAAGCAGGCAGAAGCCGCCTGGCGAGCAACTAAAGCCCAGTTAGACCTCGAAGCCGAAGAAGCCAAACCCCACCGGACCGAGTATAAAAATGTTATCGCAGAGTGGGAGAGTGTGCTCAGATGGTCCATCGACCATGGCGAAGGAATGACTGCCACTGTCGCGAGAGACAGAATCAAGGCTCTGGAAGAGCGACTGGCTATGCAGACTCCCCCACCGCTCGGGTGGTCAGATCGGCCCTTCAACGGCCCCGCCCCGCTTACTGCGATCAATGAGCGAATGAAGCCGGTGTATCAAGAAGCTGGCCGCGAGCCGGTCATCGAAGTCAGCGGCCCGCCCCCCTATGAGCATACTCAGTGGCAAGACCGGTTGGAGACCCAGCATCGTCGCCTGGGCGAGGCGAGCACCGAGGACACGTTCACAGCGAACGTCGAGAAATACCTGCTCCAGAAACGTGCCAAAGTCGCTGCGGGGCAACTCTCGGCTGCGTGGGCTGAGACGTCGAGGTCGCAACTTGAGTTCATCATGGAGTTCGCTGGAAGCGGCACATCCGTCTCACGAATCGACCACAATACCGTCCAGGGTCTTTATAACCATCTGCTGGGGCGAGTCGCGGCCAATCAAATGAGCGATCATTACGCTCATAACATATTTGCTGTTTTTAAGCAGTTCGTCCGCTGGCTCGTTAAGAATACCTCGCATCTGGAAATGCTGCCCAAAAATATAGACGATCAGGACCTGCGGATCGCGGTCAGCCCACGTGAAGTGAAGGTCCTCACCCGCGAGCAAATCAAGACCCTGATGGAAAAAGCCAACCCACGGACAAAGCTCTATCTTCTGTTAGGCTTAAACTCGGCCATGACGCAGATCGATATGGCCGAACTCCATCCCAATGAAGTTGACTGGAAGCAGGGGATCATCACACGCAAACGGAGCAAAACTGGGAACTGCGAAAACGTGCCCGTGGTATCGTATCCGCTTTGGCCGGAG